>SKRY01000234.1 GCA_007118235.1 Candidatus Hydrogenedentota bacterium
ATTCTTGAGGCGGCGTTCGCGTGTGTAGGGGGCGTCGAGAATAATCGCATCCAGATCGATGAAGTAGAAGCGTTCGCCGCCGGCGGTGTAGATGTTCTTTCCCGCCAAGTCCTGATGATACGCTCCCGCGCGTGCAAGGGCGTTCACGGCCCCGGCCAATTCCGCGAAGAACGCATGGACGGCATCTGGAGGAGCCTCTTGGTTCAGCAGCTCCCAGGCATGCGCTTCCACCGTGCGGCATCCCGTAAGGTAGGATAGGACAAGGGCGTTTCCCAGACGCGCTCCCCACCGGCTTCGCTCCACATAGGCCAAGGGCTTGGGCGCGCCGACGCCATGAGCTTCCAGACGCCGCGCGGCGTTCCAGGCCCGCCGCCGTACGCTGGGCTGTAACGTGAGCTTCAGCGCCTCCGTCCATGAGCCGGGCGCCGATTCCTTGATCACGGCGTCGCCCACGCGCCGGGTCAGGGACCGGTGGGAGCGTTTGAACTCCTCGCCCGGCGTTTCCAACGCCGCCAGGAGCCAGGCGCGGTCAACGGATTCCCGGCGCTCGATGTGTAAGGCGCCGTTCCGGCTGCGCCTCCGCCCCACCCGCTCTTTCACGTACCCTTCGCTCAAACCGGACCTGATCTCCCGCTCAACCGGTCCGAGACAACGCCCCGGAGCCGGTAGCACCTGTCAAGCCACGGGGACCATTCAAGGCCGCCATAGCCCGCCAATACCCATTCAAAGGCCTCGGCCCCGTGGCCATTTTTGGACAAGGATCGGCGAAACCGAAGAAGATTCCGGGCTCTCTTCGCCGTTTTCAGAGGCTGTTCCACATAGGCTTTGTCAAAATCCAAGACGTACGCCAGATCCGTTTTATCGATGAACACGTTCGCGCCGTTGAGATCGCCGTGATACACGCCCGCGCCATGCATGACCCGAATGACCCGCCCGGCTTCCTCCAAGAGCGGCTCTGCCTGTTCCGGACGCCGCGCGAGGGCCTCCAACAGGGACACACCCTCCAATTCGCGGCTGACGTAGAAGCCCTCCCGCCGGCCGCGCCCCGGATGACCCCACACAGCGCCCAAGGGCTCCGCCACTGGAATTCCCTGCCGATAGGCGTGGTGATGCGCCCGCAGTTCGGCCAACGGCCTGTTGACTAGGAGAAAGTCCCGGGGCATGAAACTCGCGGCGGCGCCGCCCCGGCGGTAGCGGCGGATAAGGGCCGCCCCCTCCCGATAGTTGAACCGCCACAACACGCCGCGCCCGCCCACGGCTACTTGCTCCAGGGCGTCAAGATTGCGCAGGGCTGCATCCAGTTCCTTGGCGTATTCGCGCCGCCACACGGCGCCATCACGCCTCACGAACGCCAAGGGAGTACGGCCGGACGCGGAGGCGTGGCCGGCGTTTGGTTGCGTGGGATCTGTCATACCATGAAATCGCTTTCCAGGGGATATTGTATGGGCTAAAAGGCGGGCTTTACAACACTCCGTCCGCCGCGTTTACTCGATACGCGCGCGGTGGGCGAGGCGTTTGCCGGCCCATTGCGCGAATTGCCGGCGGGAGGGTTTGAGTCCTTCCCCCGCCTCGGAAGGCCAGGGCAAGAAGGCGATGGGGATCTTGTATTTGGGCAAGCGGGTGGCCAGTGCGGCCGACAAAGCGTCTCCATCAAGGGGCTGGGAGCCGCTGGCGCGGACAAAGGCGGCGGGGCGCGCTCCGAACGTCTCATCCTCCACGGGAACCACTAGGGCCTCCGCAACTCCCTGCAGCCGCGAGAGTTCAGCCTCGATCTCTTCGGGCTGGATGTTCTCGCCGCCCGAAATGAACAGGTTGTCGCGGCGTCCGCTCACATGCAGCCAGCCGCGTTCGTCGAAATGTCCCAAATCGCCCGTGGGGAACCAGCCGGCATCGGTTTCGGGCCGCTCCATGCCATTATTCGTCAGATATCCCATGAACAGCGTGGGACCGTTTACTTCAATCTCGCCGTCAACTGTCACGCGCGCGGAGCCGGGAATCAGGGGCGGCGCGCCGGGATCGGGCAGGTCTGCGGGCGCCAAGCGGGGCGTGGTAGCGATTTGCGAGGCCGTCTCGGTCATCCCGTAGGTGATGTGCACAGGGACGCCCTCGGCCACGGCCCGTTCCAAGAGCCGCGGCGGAATGGGGCCGCCGCCGAGAAGCACGGCCTTCACGTGCGCCAACACGGCGGGGTCCTCGTCCAGCAAGCGCTGGAGTTGCGTGGGAACCAGCGAGAGATGAGTAGGCCGATACTTCGCGATGGCTTCCAAAAGGGGCATATCCTGGGCTGGAACGATGGTCTCCGCCCCGGCCTCGGCGCAGCGGAATAAGACGGCGATGCCCGAGACGTGGTACAGGGGCAGTGAGAGCAGCCACGAATCGCCTTGCCGCAATGGGACGCGCTCATTCGAGGCGCGGGCGCTGTACACGTGGTTGGCGAACTGGTGGATGGCGGCCTTGGGCGCGCCCGAACTGCCTGAGGTGTACACGATGGTGGCGGGCCGATCCCCGGCGCCGGGCGGTTCATCGGTTCCTTCCGTGAAAGCCGCCTGCCCTAGCGTGCTTACGTGTTCGGTCTCCGCGCCGGTTAGAAGCGTCTTGCAACCGGCTGCCTGGGCCCATTCCGCGCGGCGTTCAGCGGGAACGCGCATGTTCAGGGGACAGACGGCGAGTCCCGCCCGCAAGCAGCCCCAAAACAGGAGCACCGTGTCCGCTTCCGCCGGTAACGAGAACGCCACGCGATCCCCCGGCCTCAACCCGCGTTCGCGCAAAGCCACGGCGATCCGCATAGCCGCCTCGTCCATCCCGGCCCAAGACCACCGGCGTTCGCCTTCCCGCAAGGCGGCCGCGTTGGGCCAACGTTTGGCGCTCCGGGCCACAGGGCAGAGCGGCGGCGCCATGACCTTACTCCGCCGTATCGTGCGCCACGGCGGTGCGGCCGACCTCGGCCGCCAACCGGTTGATCTCGTTGAGATCCCATTGGGGCGCGGGCGAGGGCAAACGCTCCACGAGAATATCCTCGGCGAGCCAATCGTAGGTGTCCAGTCCCGCGGGCGCGGGATCGGGATCGGCGGCCGCGGCAAGGTTCGCCAGAATGCTCAATCCGACGCCCGATTCATAACTTGCGCTGAGGACGGGCTTGACGCCGAGTTCACGGGCCTCTCGGGCGAAGCGAATAGTCTTTTCGACCCCGCCCAGAAGCGTGGGTTTCAAGACAATCGCCCGGATTCCGTCCCAATTCGACAACACTTCGGGGAAAAGGTTGAGCAAGGTTTCGTCCAACGCCATGGGCACGCCGCTGGCTTGGCTCAATTGGAGCAACCCAAAGGGGCTCGTCAACGGTTCTTCGAGATAATCGATGTTGAGGCCGCACACCGCCTTGCAAAAGACCAGGGCGTCGTCGTAGTCCCACGCGCAGTTCGCATCAAGCCGCAGCGCCACGTCATCGCCCAGGGCTTCCCGCACCGCCTTCGCCAGTTCGGCCGCACGCTCCGGTTCGCCTCCCACCTTGAGTTTGACCGCCGTGAAGCCCTTCTCGCGCAGCATGGCCGCCCGGGCCGCGGCTGTCTCGCGCTCGCCCGCCACAAGCCCGCAGATGGGAATCGTGTCCCCGGAATCAGGCGCGATCAAGAGCGCCAGGCTGACGCCCTGCGCCGAGGCCATCAGACCCAGGAGGGCGGCTTCGACGCCGAATTGCACGCTCGGGCACAAGCTGTGAGGGGCGAGAAGCTCCTGCATGCCCCCGTCAAGACCCGCCAGCGCCGGATCGGGCACGTGATCCGACAGGGCGTAGCTCATGAAAGACAACTCTTCCATGGCCTTGTTGGCGTCTTCCTCGCTGAAGCCGGGCAGAGGCGCTACATCGCCCCGCCCCACGTGCTCGTCCTTGTCCCAGAGTTCCAGGATATGCCCCCGGCGTTCGGAGAGTCCTTCTTCTCCGATGGGAAGGCGACGGCTCAGCGTTATCGTGTATGTGTAGGTTTTGTAGTGATGAATTCTCATAAAATATACGCCAATGCGAACGCGCCGCTGTAGAACAGCAAGGCCATGCCTGTTCGCGCCAGTGCGTGATGAAAAGCTTCCGGCGCCGCGGGATCAATCAGTATCCGCGCCGCGGGGGCTCCCCACCACAAACCCAGTAAAGCCACCAGGGCGAACCAACGGCTCCCCGTGTAGCCGTAGAAGTACAATGGAACTGCCATGCACGATACCACAATGCAGAACAGGTACTCCATCTTGGCGAATTCCGCGCCGAACCGGACGGCCAGGGTTTTCTTGCCCGCCGCCCTATCCTCCTCGATGTCGCGGAGGTTGTTCACCGTGAGCAAGGCCACCGCGAGCAAGCCCGGCGCGATCCCCGCGATGATCACCTGCGCGGGCAGCTCCAGGGCTTGTAGGTAATACGTTCCCCCAACCGCCACCGGCCCAAAGAAAATCAGCACGGCCGCATCGCTCAGGCCGATGTAGCCCAAGGGATACGGGCCCGCCGTGTACCAGACGCCGCACGCGACCGAGGCCACGGCGATGGCGAGAAAGGGCCATCCGCCGCGATAGATGGCGTAGGCGGCGGGTAGCGCAATGAGCGCGAAAACCAGTGTGGTGGCGCGGCGCATGGTTTTCGGCGTGACCAGGCCGGCTTGGGTTACGCGCGTGGGTCCCGTCCGCTTGTCCGTGTCCGTTCCCTTGACGAAATCAAGGTAATCGTTGGCGAAGTTGGTCCCGATTTGGACGAGCAACGCCGCCGCCAACGCGCACAACGCGGAGACCGGATGAAAGGCCCCGGCGTCGTACGCCATCGCGGCTCCGATGACCACGGGCGCTATCGCGGCGCCCAACGTTCGGGGCCGGGAAGCCATGAGCCAGATCCGGAGTGGGCCGGGTTGGGGTATGTCTGCGTGGGCAGCGTTCACGGGTGCTCCCCTCACGGCGTCCGGGGGAACTTGGAGAAATCGGGCCGGCGCTTCTCATTGAAGGCGTTGCGCCCTTCCTGGCCCTCTTCGCTCATGTAGAACAACATGGTGGCGTTGCCCGCCAATTCTTGCAGACCCGCCTGCCCATCGCAATCGGCGTTGAGCGCCGCCTTCAGGCAGCGAATGGCGGTCGGCGAATTCGCCAGGATTTCGCGGCACCACTGCACCGTCTCTTCTTCAAGGCGGTCATAGGGGACGACCGTGTTCACCAGACCCATGTCGAGCGCCTGCTGGGCGTTGTACTGGCGGCAAAGGAACCAGATCTCCCGCGCCTTCTTCTGCCCCACGATGCGCGCCATGTAACTTGCGCCATAGCCGCCGTCGAACGAGCCCACGCGCGGCCCCGTTTGGCCAAAGATGGCGTTGTCCGCCGCGATGGTGAGGTCCGCCAACAAATGGAGGACATGGCCGCCGCCGATGGCGTAGCCCGCCACCATGGCGATGATCGGCTTCGGGCACGTGCGCATCTGGCGTTGAAAATCGAGCACGTTGAGCCGGTTCGCGCCCTTGTCATCCACGTAACCCGCGTCGCCCCGGATCTTCTGGTCGCCGCCGGAACAGAACGCCTTCTCGCCCTGGCCCGTGAGAATGACGGCGCCGATGGTCTCGTCGAACCGGGCGTCGTTGAGGGCGTGGGCCATCTCGTCCACGGTCCGCGGCCGGAACGCGTTGCGCACTTCGGGCCGGTTGATGGTTATCTTGGCGATTCCCTCAGCCTTCGAATAAATGATGTCGGTGTAGTCACCGGTTGGTTACCATTGAATTGGACTCATCCCGCAAAACTCCTGTATTGATTACAAATTCCCGCAAAACCCGCGCGTACCCCACGGGATCCTCGGCATGCGTGTTGTGGCCGCATCCCTCCATGATCCGCGTGTGAAGGTGGGGTTGGACTTCCGGCATAGCCTCAACGATATCCACGTACTTCGGATCACCCCGGCCGGCAATCGCCAGCGTTGGGGGGGAAAGCTCCGAGAGCCGGTCCCACAGCGCCGGTTGCGCGCCCGCCCCAAGGCATTGGATGGCCATGGCGAGACCCGTGGGGTTGGCCTCCCGCCGCCGCGCCTTCATGCGGGCCAAAAGTGTGGGATTCTGGCGCAGAGAGGCAAACAGCGCCTGATCATACCATCGCTCAAGCACGGCGTCGATGCGCTCGGTTTCCAAGG
>SKRY01000023.1 GCA_007118235.1 Candidatus Hydrogenedentota bacterium
TGGATGAGGCCCGCAAGAAGGGGCTCGACGGAGCCATCATCAATCCGCACCACTTCGTGGCGGTCAGCGAACTGGACAAGAACGATTACGATCTTGGCGTCAAAGTGGTGCTTGAGCGCGACATGGACGCATTCGCCGAACTCGAGGACATCGCCGAACGCAAGAAAGGCAAGACCGTCGAGCGGCGAACCTCCTACGAGGATCTCTCTCTGGAGGAGTCCATTTGCCAGAAGATTAAGGACGGCTTCAAGCAACGCGAGAAAGGCAGCGTCGAATTCAAGGGCGAAACCTACGAGTACGAGGACAAGATCGTGCTGGAGGCGGCCAAGGCCCTTGAAACACATGAGCCCTTGGACTTCATCAACGACTATCTCATGGAGGCCATGCAGGAACTCGGCGACGGTTTCGCCCGCGGCGAGGTCAGCCTGCCCCACCTGCTGAAGTCCGCCGATGTGATGAAGCAGGTCATGGGCTTCATCGAGCGCTACATGCGAATCAAGACGGGCGTGGATGTCCACGACGAGATCAACTACAAGGGCACGATCGTGCTGGGCACGGTGTATCAAGACGTGCATTCCATCGGAAAGGATCTCGCCAAGACCCTTTGGGAGAACTATGGGTACCGCGTGATCGACCTCGGCGTGATGACCCCGCTAGAGGACTACCTGGAAAACGCCCGGAAATACAAGGCCGACGCCATCGGCATGTCGGCCCTTCTGGTGCAAACCTCGAACCACATGATCACGGTATCCAAGATGATGGACGAGCAAGGGCTGGCTCATTTGCCCGTGCTCATCGGCGGCGCGCCCGTCAACGATCGCCACGCCGCCTACGTGGCCTTGGCGGGCAAGGAGGACAACGCGGAGATGCGCGGAAATGTCTTCTATTGTCCGACGGCGATGGACGGCGTCAACATAATGAACAAGGTCGTCTCTGGGGAGGCCGCCAAAGACAAGTTGGTGGAGTCGAATCTCGCCAAGCTCCATAAGCAGTTCGACAAGGCCAAGAAACGCGACGAGGAAGACAAGGAACTCCTGGCCAGCTTACCGCGCCGGGAAATCAACTTCGACAAGGCCCTGAAACTGGACAGTCCCTGGACGCCTTTCGAGAAGGTCAGCATGCCGCTGAAGGAATTCGCGCCCAAGTTGGATAAGAAGACGCTGTTCGCGTTGAACTGGAAATTCGGCGGCAAGAAAGCACGGGACAAACGCGGCGAAACCCAGGACGTGCTTGAGGAGCTATTCGAGAAATGGATCGAGCAGGCCAACGAGCACGGGTGGGTGCAGCCCCAAGGCGCGTGCGCCGTCTATCCGTGTCAGTCCGAGGGCGATGAGATTGTGCTGTACGCTCCAGACGATCTAGAGCGGGAAGTGGCCCGGCTCGACTTCACGCCCGTGATCGGGGCCGGCCGCAAGGACGTCGTGTGCGCCGCCCAGTACTTCCGCCCGAAGGGAAGCGGCGAATACGACGCCGTGGGCTTGCAGCTATCGACCAGCGGCGCCCAAGTGGATGAGTACATCACCGCGTTCCGCAAGGAAGGGGATTCGGAATCGACCCTGTACCTCCAGGGCTTGTCCGATCGCGTGGCCGAGGATATGGCCGATTACCTCCACGCACACCTCCGTGAACTCCTTGGCGTGGGCGCGACAAATCAGGGAACCCGCTGGTCTCCGGGCTACCCCGGCATGGCCAACCACGAGAACAACAGGGTCATCTTTGAATTGCTGCGCGCCGGCGAGGAACTCGGCGTGCAACTCACCGACGCCTGCGAGTTCTATCCCACCGGCACGACGGCCGCCGTCGTGAGTTTCCATCCCGAGGCCCGGTTCACCTAAGGCCCCATGCATAACCCTTCCCGCGACGCTCGTGGCCCCGCCGCGGGCGTCGCGTTTGCCGGGGAAATTCCCTAACCAAGCCGCGTGGAATAACGTGCTTCCCTTCACCGGTTTGGAAAACACCCGGCAAATGCGGTATGTTTTTCATTCCATACGCAGCACACAACCACGGGAAGACCCATGATTCGCAACAACTTGCCGTATTCCAAAATGGTGTTGGTCTGCACCAACGAACGCGAACCTCACAAGCGGGTATGTTGCCGCCGCAACGGGGGAGAAGCCTTGCGCGAAAAGCTCAAAGCCATGGTAAAGGCGCGCGGCCTCAAACCGTATATTCGGGTAAGCGCCTCCGGCTGCCTCGACAAATGCGAGGAGGGCCCAAATCTTTTGATCCTCCCGGACAACATTTGGTGCTCCCATGTCGAGGAGGAGGATCTCGAGGCCATCTTGACGGCTCTTGAGGCGGATATCAACACGGGAAGCAGTGAAACGGACCCCGCCGTGTAAAACCTTGGCGCTCCCTGGGGTATCCCCTTTTCGCTCTCCATTCCGGCCGCCCCCCATCCGCGGCCCGTTTGTGGTAAGGTCAATACAGAGGCATTGATCGGGCGGCCTTTCGGCTCGTTGTCCGCCCACAATCAAGCCCCGCGTGTGTGCGCGTGCGCTTTCAAAAATTCGCAACCCATGTTGGCGGCGCAAATCATTCGTGCGAACGATTTGCTAAACACAAGAAGGGGTGTTATGGCAGACGAAGTTTTGTCCTGTACGTGCGGTCAACGTATTCAAATCACCAACACTGCGTCGGGCATGGTGCGGTGTCCCCGTTGCGGGGCGCTCATGGCCACGGACAGGGCTCAGGTAAAATCAGACAAATCCAGTTCCTCCGAAGGACCAGCGAACGAAGCGGACTCCGCCAAGCAATCTCGCGGGCAAAAGGGAGAGGGATGCGCGCGGTGCGGCCGGGCGTTTCGCGGACCGTGGGACACTTACGAGACCAAGATCGGCAAGTTATGCAACTTTTGCGTTAATCTGGCCGAGGTCCGCGACGCCCTCCAAGGTCCTGCGCCAAAAGCGAACGTGAACGCAGCCAATGTGCGCCCGGAAATGACGCCCAATCTCGGAGACCTGGACACCGCTCAGGACGCGTTCGACGGCGCCATGGATGATCACGATGAAGAGCCGGACCATGACCATGACGAGGATGCGTCCAACGGGAGTCCTGAGGCAGAACCCTCTCAACAGGCCCCAGCCGAATACCGCGTCCCCCGTACCCAAGTCGACGCGCAACGCAAACAGTGGCTCGCGGCCATCATGGGTGTCGCGCTCATTGTGGTGACCCTGTTCGTGTTGTTGGCGGAAGGCTGCTGACGAGCCTGCGGAGGGGGCCGCCGCATCATCGCAATCGGCCGTTCCGGAGCGCGGAAAGCCTCGCCGCGACAGGGGGAAATGGCTGAGGCCGGGGCCGGGTCACTGCAATCAGCGGAATGGAAACGACAACGAGAGATGGGACGCTCCGTTCCGGGGCGGTTGCCGTCCGGCGCGAATCCCGGGGATGCGGTTTAGTTCAGCAGGGGCGGCGCCAAGAGCAGAAACTCCCCTATCACTACATCGAACAATTCTCCGCCGTCGCACACCATGTGGTAGCGGCCGCACATGTGTCCGATAGGGAACGACAGTGGGCTCGCGCTCGTGTAGGTGAAGGTTTCGTCCGGTTCAAGCCGGGGTTGTTTTCCCTTCACGCCCGACCCTCGCACACGCCGGACACGGCCGGTCCCCTCGGTGATCCGCCAACTGCGCGTGAGAAGCCGAACGGGTTCCTTGCCCTCGTTGGTAATCCATATGGTGTAGGTAAAAAAGTAGTGGCGATTCCGCGGATCCGATAGCTCGGGAACGTAACGGCTCTCCGTCCGGACCCGGATGTTATGGGTAAGCGTGTCGGAACTGACCGATCTCAGCATCGCCTCATGGTCCAGCATAAGCAACACCCCGGAATGACATCAGGTTGGAAACCGGCTGATTGCTGTCTAGTATGCCCTTGTGCTGGCGCGCCATGCAAGATGGACACGCGCCTCCCGATATCCGTGGCTGCCCCCGCCCTCCAGGCGGCTTAGGGATTGCAGCCGCGCCATGGCGGAATTGCCCCACGCATGCTCCGTCTGGCACAATCTGCTTTACTTTCGATGCATTACGCAACCTAACATAGGAGAATCGCGCCGCCATGTCCGTAACGTACCCCGATGACACCGTCAAACAACTCATTTCCGAGGGCCTCCACGAAGCGGTCCAGGCTCTTGGCGAGGAGAACGATGTCGCCCGAATCCGCTTGATAAACACCATTGGCTGTTTCTTGCTGACCCACCTCACGGGAACCGAATATGCGCCCGTCTCTGGCGCGATCGAAGTGCGGGCAGGCGGCGAACCATTTGGATTGGAAGCCAGCACCCCCTCGGAAGGCAAGGAGCACTATGTGTGGATCGCGGGAACCGATCCAGACGGCGCCCTGGAGTTTGTCGATTTCGGAGCCCGCTACTGGCCCGAGTGGGCCCAGGCCGAGGGCGTGCGCTGGAATGCGGAAACCACGCCCACCATGGTGTGGGGACCACACCCCGAGATTCCCGAGGACCTCGCCGTATATACCCTTGATGACAGCCTTTCGGCTGATGTGTGTGAGGCCTTGGACGAGTTTATCAATAGTGAGACCGAGACGATTGAAGCGTGGGAAGAAGCAGTCAACGACGCCGTGGACTACCTCATGGAAACCGATGAGGGGGTGAATTTCCTCGTCGAGGCCGGAATCGCCGAATGGGGAGAAGACGAAGACTTCGAGGACGAGGACAACGGCGCTCCGCAGTGATTTTCGTGTTGTTCTTCCGTGAGCGCGGCGCCCTTTGGCGCGCCTTGGTTCACGGAGAAAGCGCATCCCCCTTCCCCGCCTCGACGAGGAGACGGTAGAGGGGGATGCGCGGAACCGGTTGTTGCAATCCCGTTTAGTCCACGACGGAAAACTCGCGATAGTGCGATTTTCCTTCCTGCCAGTTCACTTCGATGTTGTCCACGCGGGCAAATCGCGGACCACCGCGTTCACACCACGCCAGCATGGATTTCAGTTTGTCGTTCGGGCCTTCGAAGACAGCCTCCACCCGTCCGTCTGGCAGGTTCTTCACGAACCCCTTGACGCCAAGTTCGCGCGCTTTTTGGTACGTGGCGTACCGGTAGCCCACGCCTTGCACGCGGCCTTCGAGAAATACCTGGACCCTGTCGGACATTATGCGCGCACCTCCTTCAAGCGTTGCCGGACGCGCGGATCGCCAGTGGCCACGGCGGCCAGACTCGCCGCAAGCGCCACTTGGTCGTTCGCGCTGTTAATATGGGGCGCCACAAAGGGCATGACGCTGCGCACGCCCGTCTCCCCCGCAAGATTAAGGATGGCCCGGTTGACGGCGGCATTATCGCTCTGAAGCAATTGTCGAAGCGCGGAAAGCGCCCGGCGATCCTGGCCCTCGATCAGCGCCGTAACCATTCGAGCCCTGCGAATAACGGCCTGGGGATACGGATCATAGCGTTCACGCAGCCGGTCGTTGAGATGCCTCCGCCCCTCGAAATCGCCGTCGCGAGCCAACACGATGGCCGCGTCACGGGCGAGCGTCGGAGTGTCGTGAATCTCTTGGCGCAGTACGTTCGTACCGGCAGAATCTCCGAGCTTATGCAGCACGCGCGCAATGCGGAAATGCGCCGCTCCCGTGGCCCGATCCAGACGGCCGCGCAAGGTCTCCCGAACCTGATCATCACCCAATAGACTCAGGCCATAGACCGCCGCTTCGCCTTTTTCCCCGCTCGGCTCACCGAGCATGTCGAGCAGGATGGGGATGGCGGCCTCGCTCCCCATGTGCGCCAAGGCCTTCGCCGCGGGCGCCGCGATTTCGGCCAAACGGTCCCGGGCCATTTCCAGGAGCCGGTCCTCGTACTCCGTGTAGCGATACAGGCCCGCCACCGTGGCGGCTTCGGCGCGAATCTGGCGGCTGCCGCTATCCAGCCCGCGCTCCACCGTCTGCCGAATACTCTCCGGCTCCTCACCGGCCACATACAACCACTGCGCCGCGCTCAAGGCAGTCTGCCTGTCATTGCTCTGAACGAGTTGGTTCAGATACCGCCGCGCCGCCACATCCGCGCGCGTGGCCAATACCCCAGCGGCCTGCATGCGCAACGGCTGATTGCCCGTGGCGGCCTCGAACACCTCGCGCGCCCGAGACACGGCTCGATTCACGATGACCTGTTCCTCTTCCGTCAACGCGCGGGCCTCGTCCAGCACGAACCGGCGCGCTTCCACGGGATCGTCTTGAACCCGAATCTCTCGAATGCTGTTGAACAAGTAGGGAGAACGCCTGCCCTCCTCATCGACCACCGCCACGTAATTCGGCCCCACGTCGACCACCCGCACATTGGCGTGACGGGCGCCTTGGGACAACACCACGGTAACCAGCAGGGGTTCGTCCACCAGGTCACCCAGTGTATGGTTTTCAGGACTGACAACGCGAACATCCGCGCCCGCCAACCCGATGAACAGCGCGGCCGCCAATACCAAGGCTAGTCTCTGCATCAGTGTATTGCTCCTTCTCTTTTTTCCATTAGTTCCGAACACTATCCCGCCTGCCGCCAAGCCATCATCCGCGCGCCGCTAATGTAGGTCCAACCATTCCTCTTTCATGAGCATCTCGAGGAAGCGCCGCGCTCCCTCGACCGACGGAACGAACGGATTAATCGCGAACGCCTGCAAGGCCGTATCGTACGACTTTCGCCGCACGGCCTCCAAGATCAAGCGGTCGCTCTCTTTCAGCATACAGAACAATCCCTTGAGAAAGCGCGGACAGTTGCCGATGGTTCGGGCGCGAACCCCTTCCCCGCTAATCTTGGCGGGAATTTCGATACTACAGTCACTTGGCAAGTCCCGCACCGCGCCGTCATTTCGTATACATACAATGTGATCGTGTTCCTTCTTATCCTCCAAGGCTTGAAGCAACGGGGTGATGGTGCCATCGTACCAGGCCGCGTTCCGCCGCCGGGTCAACTCCGGGATCTCGGTGAGATGCTTGTCCTCGTACAGTTGCAGGATCTCCTCCTCGGCCTCCTGCAACACTTGAGCCCGGAACCGCGCACAGGCCTTCTGATTCTTCAACACCTTGTCCTGGTGAAAGTAGATCCCCGCCCTTAACGTCGGCACCATTCGGAACAACTCGACAAGCCCCTTGTCGAACCCGTTCTCCTCGCTGAGTTCAAGCCGCTCCAAGAATTGTATCATGCAACTGGCCCCGCTCACCCGAATGTCCTGGATCCACCCCATGTGATTCAGGCCTATGTAATCGATATCGATGTGATCAGCGGGACAGCGCAGCAACTCGGCCACCTTCGGCACATACCCGGCCGGCGAGTTGCACGCGCCAATCACCCGGAGGTCCGTCCGCCGGGTGAGCGCCTCCACAACAGCGCTCTGGGGATTGGTCAGATTGATGACCGTCGCGCCGGGATTCACCTTCTCCAAGACCCGGCCAAACTCGAGCACCACCGGAAGCGTCCGCAGCGCGCACGCCAACCCCCCCGCTCCAAGCGTCTCGTCTCCGATCATACCGGCCTGAAGGGGCAGGGTTTCATCCCGCAGCCGGGCCTGCATCCCCCCCACACGCACATGATTGATCACATAGGTCGCGCCCTCCACGGCCTCTTCAAGCTCGGTGCACGGAACCACGCTGGTGGGCAAGCCGCTGCGCGTGAACAACCGCTGGCAAAAGTCCGCAACGATGGGCAACTTCCGGCCCTTGCGCCCATAGAGCACGATTTCTTTCACATTGACATTACGATATATGACCGATTGAACAAACTCCGGAATGTAGACGCTGCTTCCACCGAGTATCGCTATACGCTCAATCATCCCCACACTACCTCCGCGTCCTGTTCGGCGCGCTGCTAAACCAGCTCTGCCAGGGCGCCCACTCCGGGCATGCCCGCCACAACGCACACACACGCACACACAATCTGTTCCATCTTGGGGCGGCACACACACCCTTGCCCAAGTACACACGAATAGTACCACACCGGAACGGAGTGCTTCCAAAATGGGGGCTTTTCGACAACCATATCCATATATAGGCATGAATTATTACTAAAACCATGATCCTCTTTTTGAAAGAGCCCCCTTCCTCCACACTTGGCCAACCGCGCCGAGTCATTCGTCCCGTGTTCGCATTGAAGCCAGACCTCACGACCACCCGCTACCGGTGAGAGGGTAATGCAAAACGGGCCGCCCGGTCTCAGACCAGGCAGCCCGCGATTGATGATTCGTACACACGCGTGCTCGTGGAACGGTTAATCCGTGTAGGAGGTCACCTCAAAGCCGGGCCGGTACTGACGCCGGCGATTGAAGTGATTGTTGGCCTCTTCGTCGTTGACGAACAGCTCCGATACGGGATCAAAGGTCAGTTCACGCTTCAACTGGTACGAGATGTTGGACAAGTGGCAAATGGACGAGGATACATGGCCGTCCATGGCGTTGGCGGGGATGTCTTCCTTCCGGCGGCTGCGCACGGCATTGATGAAGTCTTCGTAATGGTTACCCGTGGTCAGCTCGGCGATACGCTCCTCGGCTTCCTCGGCCTCGGGGCCTTCATCCGGAATCCGGTTGTTGTCCTTGTCGTACAACTCCCCTTCCATCATCCAGCCGTCCGAACCGAAGAAGGAATTCGCCACATTATTGCCTTCTTCGTGGAAGGAATACCGGCCTCGGACATCAAATACGAACTTGGTTCCGTCGGGCCACATGAAGATGCTGGTCTGCGTATTAGGCGTGGTGGCTTGATCTTCGTAGCCATAGCGGCCGCCGTCACTGACGACGCGCGTGGGCAAGCCCTTGCCAAGGCCCCACATCCCCACATCCGTCTGGTGAACACCCTGGTTGCCGATCTCGCCATTGCCGAATTCAAAGAACCAATGCCAATTGTAATGGACGTAGTTGCCGTGATACGCCATTTCCGGCACGGGCCCCTGGAACAACGGCCAGTTGATGTGATCCGGCGGATCGCTGATCGGCTCGAAGCCAATGGAGTTGCGTTCGCGGAAGCAGATGCCCCGGCCCATGTAGATATCGCCAATGACGCCTTCCCGCATCCGCTCCATCGCGCGAATCCAGCGGCGGCTTGAACGGCGTTGCGTGCCATGCTGGACAATGATGTCCTTGTCCTTCACGGCCTCCACGATCTGCCGGCCTTCCCAAATGTTGTGCGACATGGGCTTCTCGACAAACACATCCTTGCCAGCCTCGATGCCCCACATCGTTCCCAACGAGTGCCAGTGGTTGGGCGTGCCAAAGGCGACCGCGTCCACGGAGTCATCGTTCATCATGTCGCGCATGTCGACATAGGTGGCCGGCCGGCTGCCCAGCCGATCCTCCCACTCGTCGGCGCGGTTTTCCAGAATGTTACTATCGATGTCGCACAGGGCCACGACCTCCGCCCCATCAACCGCGTTCAGGCCATTCGCCACACTATTGCCGCGGCTGCGAATACCCGCCACGCCAATGCGGACCCGGTCGTTGGCGCCCCACACATTGCGTCCCATACTGCCCGCCACGAATACCGCCGCGGCCGACGTTCCCAGAAACTGCCTTCTTGACACATCCATGATTGTTTCCTCTCCTTGTTCCATCAATGTTGAGACTCTTGGCGAGCGCTCCCCACATACCAGAGCTGGCCATTACACCGGCCAACATTGCCCAGCAGCGGATGACATGCCTCGCCCATTGGAGCCGTTCCTGTCCCCCGACTTCAGGGTAGTCTGCCAGAGGCCCTTCCATTAATTCAAGAATCCAACGCTTTGAACCGTGACCGCCTTGAAACCGGTGAAGATGGCGCTTGAAAAACTCCCGCCTTTTCCACTAGAGTTACGCCCCGCCGTGGACATGGGGGTAAACGGCGTCTTAAACCGAAACAGTCAAGACACCCCCGTGAGGGACAGCGGGGAATGGGTCCTGTAACAATGGAGAAGCGGAGGTTTCCAGGACCGCCCCGCCCTCAACGTTCAGCGGCCGTGAACGAATCATTAACATGGAGAACGACATGGACAATGCAAAGCTAATCTACAATGGTCAAGAGTATGAGCTGCCGGTGGTGGTTGGAACAGAGAACGAAGCTGGGATCGATATCAGTAAGTTGCGGGCCCAGACCGGAGCCATCACCTTGGACCCCGGCTATCCCAACACGGGTTCCTGTTTGAGCGCCATCACCTATCTCGATGGCGAGAACGGAATCCTGCGATACCGGGGCTACCCCATCGAGCAACTGGCTGAATCCGCGACGTTCACCGAAGTGGCGTGGCTGCTTATCTATGGCGAGCTGCCGAACAAGGTCCAACTCGCTGAGTGGCGCCGGCAGCTCTCAAAGCACAGCTTCATCCACGAAGACATGCTCAAGTTCTTCGAGGGGTTCCCCATTACGGCTCATCCCATGGCGATACTCGCTTCCATGGTGTGCGCCCTGTCCGCCTACTACCCCGAGAACGTGGAAGAGGATTTGCAGACCAACATCGCGCGCGTGATGGCCAAGGCAAAGACGATCGCGGCCTTCAGTTACAAGAAGTCGGTGGGCGAGCCGGTCATTTACCCCATCAGCGGCTATACCTACTCCGCCAACTTGCTGCGCATGATGTTCGCCACTCCGTCCGAGCCCTACGAGGTGCCCAAGGTGCTCGAGGACGCCTTGAGAATGCTTCTCATCCTCCACGCCGATCATGAGCAGAATTGCTCCACGTCGACCGTGCGCATGGTGGGCAGCAGCCAAGCCAGTTTGTACGCCTCGATGGCTTCGGGCGTCACCGCGCTTTGGGGGCCGCGGCACGGCGGAGCAAACCAGGCGGTCATCGAGATGCTAGAGCAGATTGTGGCGGAGGGCGGCGACTACAAGAAGTTCCTGGACCGTGTGAAGAACAAGGACGACGGCGTCCGGCTCATGGGCTTTGGCCACCGGGTCTATCGCAACTTCGATCCGCGGGCAAAACTCATAAAAGCACAGGCCGACAAGGTCCTCAATCACTTGGGCCTTCAGGATCCGCTTCTCGACCTCGCCAAGAACATGGAAGAGGCCGCCTTGGCTGACGACTACTTCATCGAACGCAAACTGTATCCCAACGTGGACTTCTACAGCGGCATCATCTACCGCGCCATGGGAGTCCCCTTGAACATGTACACGGTCATGTTCGCGCTCGGCCGCCTGCCGGGCTGGATCGCCCATTGGAAGGAAATGCGCGATGATCCCCAGAACAAGATTTACCGCCCGCGTCAAATTTACACGGGGGCCACTCAACGCGACTTCGTCCCGCTCGAGGAGCGGTAAGAAGCACGCCGCTGCGCCCCACTGTCCATAGCTTCCACATCGCATGAGCTGCCCCAAAGCGGTCAGCTCATGCGTTTTTTCTGCCGTTCGCCTCCCCCCGCAGCGCGCCGTCTCATTGTCTAGGCTGATGAAACCCGCGTTCGCGGGAGCTGACCCAGCCCGGCTGCGGCAAAAAATGCCGCGCAAAGAGGGTATCTTTGACCCATTGCAACGTCACCATGGCAGACACTGATCCTTCGTTCCCCTTGTCGCATCTAGAGTTAAAGCCAATGCCCATAAACGGCACGAAGGTTGCTCTCCAATGGCGGACCATTACCCGAACCCATGGAAGGAGAAACGCTGTGATACCGTATGCGGGTGTCGATGTGGGGCGCTTGTTGCAAGAAGGAATGCGCACGGCGGAACTCAACCAGCGCTTCATCGCCAACAACATCGCCAACGCCGAGACCCCCAATTACAACCCAGCCCGGCTGGATTTTCAGGCAACCTTGCGCGCCGCCGTTGAAGGCCGTGGCCGTGCCGGCCTCCGCACGACACAGGCCCGGCACATCGTGGCGCAGCGCCACCGTCCCCGTTTCGAACGCTTTACACCGGGTTCACGCAACGACTACAATAAAGTGGATTTGGAAGTGGAAATGGCGGACTTGTCGGAGAACACCAGCAATTACACGACATGGGCGGCCCTGTTGAACAAGCGGTTCCAGATGGTTAAGAATACGTTGAATGACTTGCGGTAGCGCCATCCGCCGCTAGGCAGCCGGTCCTGAGTCACGTCATGTAGGAGCGCAGAGGAGCCAACTCGCATGAAAATCGCAGCCGTGGGACCTTCGCCGCGCGACATCGCCGTCACTGGCCTTCGCGCCCAGCGAACACGGATGAACGTGATCGCGAACAACATCGCGAACGCGTTCACCACGCGCACCGAAACGGGCGCTCCCTACCGGCGGCAGGAGGCTGTGTTCCGCGCGTCTCAGCCATTGCCTCGCGCGGATCTGAGAAAATTCGGCGTGCACGTGCCGCGCATTCAAGCGGACCAGTCCCCCTTGCGCAGCGTGTACGAGCCAGGCCATCCCGACGCGAACGAGGCAGGGTACGTGGAATATCCCAACGTGGATCTCGCCGTCGAAATGGTGAACCTTGTGTCGGCGCAGCGGGCCTACGAGGCCAACATCGCCGTGGTCGCCTCCAGCGGGGAGATGCATAACGCCGCCATGGAAATCATCCGGGGTTGATGAGTAAACCAAGACGAGGATAGGGCAAGCATGAACGATCCGCTGAACGTATCGGGGTTACAGGCCGGACGCACCGGCATGGATCCCCGGCAACTCCGCCAGGCCGGTTCCCTTGACGCCGCCCCCGCCAAGCCCTTCAACGAGGTGCTCCAGGAATCCATCGGGGAGGTGCAGCGGCTCCAGGATGAAGCCGACAACACGATTCGTCAACTCGTGGCTGGTGAGATCAAGGACGTCAGCGACGCAATGGTTGCCGTCGAGCGGGCCGATGTCGCCTTTCAGACCATGATGGTGGTTCGGAACAAGATGGTCCAGGCCTACGAAGAGGTAATGCGGATGCAACTCTAGGCCCCCTGGGTTCGCCGGGCCAAGCCGTGTGGCGTCAATATATAGTTGTTTGTAAATAAACACTTGACTAATGGCGCCATACTTGGTATTGTGCCTTCCGATGATGGGCTTGTGATGGTGCGCCGTATGTGTTCACGGGAATGTTGCAGCCGCGGCGTTTCCGGTGTGTTGCGGAGCCGACAATTGAATCCCTGCACATGCGCGGCGGACGGGTAAGGGCCTGAGCCGCGCGCAGTGGTTTACAGGGTGGAAACCGTCTGGCGCCGCACGTGTGGTTCGCCTCCCCATCACACTATTCTTGAAAGCGGAGCCCAAAGGTTGCTGATGGGCCGGTCACGCGTCCCATTTGTTTGAACAGCATGGGATGTGCTGGCTCCCGCCAGTGGGGGATGGTACAGTGGAATTCCTGCGTCAACTTGCCGAAGGCGTCAGCCTGGCCTGGCAGCGCTTGTCCCTGAGCGCGCGCATCAACCTTGTCCTGGCTTGCGTGGCCACCACCGCCATCGTGGCGGCCATCGTGTTTCTAACCGGCCGGGCCCAATATGTCGAGCTATATTCCGGACTGACGAGAGAGGATTCGGCCGCGATCCAAAGCACGTTAGGCGACGAGGGTGTGTCGTACCAACTGCGTGATGGCGGCTCAACCATCATGGTCCCCGTCCGGCAACGAACCCGGTTGCGCGTCGCTCTCATGGAGGAAGATCTTCCCCAAGCCTATGGACAAGCACCCGGCTTTGAAATATTTGACCAACAGGAGCTTCTGGCCAGCCGTTACCTTCAAGACGTCAACTATATGCGAGCGATCCAGGGCGAATTGCAACGTCATTTGAACCAATTCGACTTTGTCCGGCGCTCGTTTGTATTTATTTCGGAAGCCAAGGAAGAACTGTTCGTCAGTGAGCAACAACCCTCCCAGGCCGCGGTCACCATCGACATCACCCGGCCCTTGACCGCCCGCGAAGTACAGGCCGTTGTGGGCACGATTGCGAGTTATGGCGGCGCGCGCCTCACCCGCCGGAACATCGCTTTGTCCACGACCACCGGCGAGTTGCTGCACCGTCCCCATGAGGAAGAATTCGCCGCCATAGCCAATTCCCAGCTCGAATTCATCGACGCCCTTGAGCGTCAGCGGGAGGAAAAGGTCCGGCGGGCGCTAGATTCGATGGGCGTGCGAGCCATTGTCCGGGTAAGCGCCGACGTGGATTTCACCAGCGGGACGGAACAGATCACGGAGGTGGAGGAAGGCGCGCTCTTGAGCAGCATGATCTCCGAGTCCACCATAACCTCGACCCAACGGCTTCCCGAGGGGCCTCCCGGCGCGATCGCCAACCTTCCCGATCAAGACATGACGCCCGGCGGAACCGAGACCGAGGAGACCACCGAGGAGATCCTGGAGAACTTCGAGCCCAGCACGCGCGTGGAACAGATTCAGCGGCCTCCAGGCGCCATCCAGGGGTACCGGGTAAGCGCCTTCATTGAAGGCAATCGCCAGCCCATGCTCGGTGAGGACGGCGAACCGACGGGCGACATGGAATACGTTCCGCTGGATGACGCCGAAATCGCGCGCTATCAAGATTTCATCGCCGCCGCCGTCGGGGTTGATGCCGGAGACATCACCGTCTATGATCATCCGTTTAGGATAGACGAACTCGCCGAGGCCCGCGCGGCCATGGAAGAGATTGAAGCCGCCAACCTGCGCGAGATGCTTGTCACCTATGGCATGAACATTTTGACGGTGGTGATAATCGTAGTAGGCTTCCTTATGGTCCGGCGTCTGCTGCGCCAGGCTAGCGCTTCCCAAGAAGAAGAGGAGGAGCAGGCCGGAGTGCAGGGGCCGGCTATCAGCACCGAGGAACAGCGCCGGCGCACCATGGCCGCCGAGGTGGAACAGGCCTCCCAGCAAAACCCGGAAGCCATTGCCGCCTTGCTCCGGACCTGGATAAGCGAATCGGAGGAATAGAAGGTTCGTGTCCGATACCAATGATCCTAATTCTTTAGACGGACGGCGGAAGGCCGCCGTGTTGCTCGCCTGCTTGGGACCCGAAGCGGCGAGCAACGTGCTGTCACAGATGAGAGAGGACGAGATCGATCAACTCACCATTGATCTCTCCAGTCTCGGCGCGATCGACGCGGACCTCCGCGAAGCCGTGATGGAAGAATTCCATCACATGATGCTGGCCAACCGCTATGTCACCCAAGGCGGCCTTGATTTCGCGCGGGACTTGCTTGAGAACGCCCTTGGTCCGGACAAGGCCATGGAAATCTTGAGCCGGCTTCAGAGCAGTCTCCAAGAAATCCCCTTCGAGTTCCTGAAGAAGGCCGATCCCGGGCAGATTTGCACCTTCATCCAGGACGAACACCCTCAGACCATCGCCCTTATCCTGGCCCATCTTGATCCCCAAGTCTCGGCCATCATTCTCAGCGCCCTTCCACAAGACGTGCGCGCGGAAGTGGTCATTCGGGTGGCGACCATTGACCGCACACCGCCTGAAATCGTCCGGGAAGTGGAGCGCGTGCTTGAGCGCAAGATGTCCTCCGTCTTCAGCGAAGGCTTCACTTTCGCGGGCGGCGTCCGGGAGGTCGCCGAGATACTAAACCGTATCGAGCGCGGAACCGAAAAATCCATCATGGCCGATCTGGAGGAGCGCGATCCCGAGTTGGCCGATGAAATCGCGCGGCTCATGTTCACCTTCGAGGATCTCGTGTACGTCGAGGATAGCGGTATCCAAAAGGCATTGCGCGAGATCGAGCAGCGTGAACTCGCGCTCGCCCTCAAGTCCGCCAACGATAATGTGGCGGATAAGATATACCGTAATCTTTCGGCCCGCGCGCGGGAAATGATACAAGAAGAAATTGAATTCATGGGGCCGGTTCGTCTGCGCAATGTTGAAGAGGCGCAACAGAAGATTGTGGGCATCATCCGCCGCCTTGAAGAATCCGGTGAAATCATCATCGAGGGCCGGGGAGGCGGAGGCGAGGATGAGGTCATCGTATAGCGGACGCCCTGAGGCTGCCCTAGCGATGCCTGTGTTTGTGCCTCAAACCAAGAACAGCGTGTAAGAACCACAGGCGGGGGCCAAAAGTTGCCCCGCCCTGAAGGCGAATTGTGAGCGGCAAGACACGGATCATAAAAGGCCAGGTGGCTCAGGCCGGCAACATCCACACCTACGAACGCGAGGTGCTTGAGCACGTGTTGCCCGAGACCGCGGCCGCCGTCGAAGAAGAGGAGACGGTAGACACCTCCGAAGTGCTCGCCCAGGCGCAAGCCGAGGCCGAACGGATCATGCAAGAGGCGTATGAAGAGGGCATGCGCCAAGGCCTGGAGGCGGGGCGCGCTCAATTCGAGCAATCCGTGGCGCACGCGGCCACGGCGGTGGACCGGGCGGCCCAGGAGGTGCAAAGCGCCTACCGCGCGTTCTTGGAAAGCCTTGAGCCGCAAGTCGTCACCTTGGCCCACAGCATCGCCACGCGCATCCTCCAACGAGAAGCCCAGATGGACCGGGAACTTGTGGTCCGCACGGTGCGCTCCGCCCTTGAACTCATGAGCGATCGCGCCCGCGTGACCGTGCGAATGAATCCGGCCGATCATCAGGCCTTGCGCGAACACCGGCCCGAACTGCTCGAAGCTTTCGAGGGCATCACCCAGATTGACTTGATTCCCGATTCCCAGATTGGATTGGGAGGTTGCGTGGCGGAATCGGACACCCTGGTGGTGGACGCCACGCTTCATGCGCAGTTAACCCGCATTCTCAACGAGTTGCGAGGTAACGAGAGTTCCGCTTCATGATGAACATCGAGGAATACACAGCCACGGCGCAAGCGAGTCAGCCCCTTGAGGTGTACGGCAAGGTGGTGGATGTAGTGGGGCTAACCATCGAGGCCACCGGGCCTCCCATGCGCATCGGAGACCTGTGTTACCTGCGCTCGGAGGAAACCGAAGGGGACCCCGCGCCCGCCGAGGTGGTCGGATTTCGAGGGCAACGTTTCCTGCTCATGCCCCTGAGCGATATGCGGGGCATTGGCGTGAATAGCGTTCTGATCCCCACCTATGCCCCCCAAAGCGCGGGCGTCGGTCCTGGATTGTTGGGCCGCGTGCTGGGCAGCCTGGGCCAACCCCTGGACGGCGGCCCGCCACCCGAGACCACGGATTCCGCCCTCCTCACCGCCGCGGCGCCCCGCCCCTTCGAGCGCGAACGAATCGTCGAACCCTTGGCGTCGGGCGTGCGCTCCATCGACGCCTGCATGACCTGCGGCAAGGGCCAACGGGTGGGCATCATGTCCGGCAGCGGCGTCGGCAAGAGCCGGTTGCTCGGCATGATAGCGCGCAACACCAACGCGGACGTCAACGTGATAGGCCTCATTGGCGAACGCGGCCGGGAAGTCCGCGATTTCGTGGAAGGCGACCTCGGTCCGGAAGGCCTGCGCCGCAGTGTCGTGATCGCGGCCACGAGCGACGAACCGGCCCTGATGCGCATCAAGGGCGCATTCATGGCCACCGCGATCGCGGAGTGGTTCCGCGGCCAAGGCCACGACGTGCTTCTCATGATGGATAGTCTAACCCGCTTCGCCATGGCGCAGCGCGAAGTCGGCTTGGCCGTGGGCGAACCCCCCACAAGCAAGGGGTATCCCCCATCCGTGTATGGCCTGCTCCCTCAACTGCTCGAACGCGCTGGGGCCAATGGCGCGGGCAGCATCACGGGGATGTACACGGTGCTGGTCGAAGGCGACGACTTCAACGACCCCATCGGCGACGCCGTACGCAGCATCGTGGACGGGCACATCGGTTTGTCGCGGGACCTATCCTCGCGCGGCCACTTCCCCGCGGTGGACGTGCTTGAAAGCACAAGCCGGGTCATGGTGGAAGTGGCCTCCAAGGAGCACCAACAACTCGCCGCGCGCATACGCCACATCCTGGCCGTCTACCGCGACGCGGAGGATCTGGTGAACATCGGCGCCTATGTCGAAGGCAGCAATCCGGAAATTGATAAGGCGATCAAGACCGTTCCCGCCATCCGGAAGTTTCTGCAACAGGGATTGGACGAGGAATCGGACTTTGCTCAGCTTGTGCCGGCCATGAAGCAGATACTGAAAGGATAATCGGCCGTGCGGCGTCCTAAGCCATTCACCTATCACACGCTATTGCGCGTGCGAACCCGCAAGGAAGAGATTGCGTCACAGAAGCTGGCGCACCTGCAGCGCCGCATTCAACACACCTCGGATCGCGCCGCTCAGATCCGCTGCGTCCAAGAAGACGTGCTGACTCAAGCGGCCCAGCAGATGCGCGGCCAATTCACAGTGCGGGATGTTCTGCAATTCTACCAGTACGAGCAGCATATGGCGCGGCAGGGTCTTGAGGCGGACGCGGATTTGCGCCGTTTACGGCAGGAAGAAAGCGTCCAACAAATGGAACTGCAAGAGACGGTAAAGCAACGAAAAGTCGTCGCAAAACTTAAAGAGCGGCGCGACAAGCAGATGCGTTTCTTCTTGCAAAAGAGCGAACAACGCATGGCTGATGAAACCGCCGTCAGCCGATCCGCCCAAGCCCGGCAGCAGAGTAAAGCTCAATGAAACTTTTGGCGATGATCAGTTTGGCCATCCTTTCGTTCGTGGCCGTGTTCGCGGGCATCCTGGCCGCTACTGGCCAGTTATCCATGGACACCGTCGACCAGATCCTGGGCCGTGGCGAGGCAGTGGAACCGGCCCCAGCCGTGGAAGCCCCCGATGAAGTCGACGGGCTTGTACGGGCTCTTCGCGAACGGGAACAAACCCTCGCGGAACGCGCGGCGCGCCTGGAAGAGCGTGAGCGCCGCCTCACGGCCACCGAGCGCGAGTTGATGGAACTGCGCGAAGAGGTTGAGAACCTGCTCGATCAGTTGACGGAAACCCTTGCCCAGCGGGAGGAGGACCGGGAGCAACGGCTCCAAGAAGTCGCCGAATCCTTGGCGGGCATGCGCCCCGGAAACGCGGCCGACACCGTGAGCGAGCTGGACCCGAGCATCGCCGCGCGCGTCCTCAGCCTCATGGATCAAAGGGATCGCGGCAAAGTGCTCGACGAGATGGAGCCCGGGATGGCGGCCTCGCTCTTGAGTGAATTGCAGCGGTGAAATGTCCCTGCCGATGCCCTAAGGCGAATCCTCCGCACTAACGCGGAGTTTTGCATAAGAAACACCCAACTCTTTATCGAAAGGAGGTGAAACATGCATGCAATTACTGCAAATGCTGGCGGTCCCGCCTTCTGATGGCGCGCACGGCTCCAACGCTCTCAAAGGCGCGGGCGCCTTGCCGTCCACGATGGACACGGGCGGGCTGTTTGCCCTGCTCTTGGCGCAACTCGGCGGGGCCTCATCCAACGGGGACGGTTCGTCCTTGGCCGCGGCCTTGAACGAACGCGCCGGTTCCGCTACGGAACTGGCCGATCTCGTGGAAGGCGCAATGAAGGATCCTTCGGAGGACTCGCCCCTTGCACTCCTCAAGTCTTTCCTTCTTGCCCTTGAAGGAA
>SKRY01000489.1 GCA_007118235.1 Candidatus Hydrogenedentota bacterium
CCGACGGGAATCAGGCTCATGTTGCAGATCGGGCATAGGTCATCCGGGTTGGGCATGCGCACGTCGGGATGCATCGAGCAGGTGTACATCTGCCCGTTTTCCTCGTCGGCCTGAGCGATATCATCCCCGTGGTCGTGATCCGCGTGCTCATCTTCGCCCCCGGCGATGAGATAGCCCACGACGAAGGCCACGTGAATGACAACAAGCACTACGGCGCGGCGCGCTCCGAGGAACCGGCGCACGCCCCCCGCCCGCCGCGGAGCGGCTGCCTTCTGAGTCATAAATCACCTCGTATGGATATGTTGGTAAGTCGAAGATCGGACATAGCCCCCTCGAGTGTTCTAGATGCCCGGCTCATGTAGGCGCCGCCGCCGGCCCATTTCGGGACCATGCGGGGTGTTGGCTCCTCCCCCGCACGCCACTAAGACGATTGTATAGTATAGTGGTAAGTTAAGTCAAGTATCGGGCGGCCGTCCCCCAAGGCAGGTGATCATCATGTTAGCCCCCATGAGTCCTCTGGAATCCGCGCGGCGGCATGGGGTCTCTCCACCCCCACCCACAGCGGCGTTCGCATCGCTCTTGTCAGCGATTGAATATATCACAACGTTACCCACAACAAACGGGCTTCTCAGGGTATTCCCATCCGGATACATCTCAGCCGGACGCGATTAAGATTTGTGCTGGATACTCTGATAGAATGGAGGCGCCACTCGGGAGCGTGGTCCCGGTAACTGGATAAGGAGGCATCCGATGATTAAGCACGTTCCGATCGCAAGCGATTTCATGTCAAGGGCGTTTGTGCGGGTAGAGCCGGGAATGGAGATACACGAGGCGATTGACCTTCTGCTGTCCCGTCCGATTTCGGGCGCGGCGGTCATTGAGGGAGATGATGTGCTCGTGGGGTTTCTGACGGACAAGGACTGCTTGCGTGTGTTGTCCAACGAAGCGTGGGGTCCCTTTGCGGGGGGCACGGTGAAGGACTACATGTCCCCGATCAAGATGAGCCTAACGCCGAGAATGGATATCTTCGCCGTGGCCCATCAGTTTCTCAACAGCCAGTTCTCCGCCTTGCCTGTCGTGGAGGAGGGACGGATTATTGGAGTGCTCAGCCGGCGCAATGCCCTTTGGGCAGTGCAACAGCTTGAGAAGGCCATCGCACGCAGGCGAATACGAGAAGAGCATGTGCTGAAGGTGTTCCAGAATCCATCATCCATCGAGGATATGCAGGACTTGGCGAACTCGACCAACGCCGAGCAGATGGCGTCGCTGCTCAGCAAGCGCCACGGCGAGGGCGAGCATAAGTAGGCGAGGCGTGTGCCGGCCAGGGCGATGAAACGGTGGGCGAGGGAGCCGCTTGGCGGCAAAAACACACGCCCATCACGTCCTCATGCTGGAGGACCCAATGGGCGTGCAGCGTTCTAGTGAAACAGCGCGCTGTACAGTAAAGCCCTGCTTATGGCCAAGTAAGGTAAGAGACTTCCTCTTTCTTGGCTCAACCGTTGTCAACGCCGCCGTTGTTGTCGTCGTCGTCGCCGTTGCCCCCATACCACGGGACCGTCTTCCAAGGGGACTGCCGGTGAAAGGCCATCGCTATATCAATAGCTTGCGTAATCGTGTCCAATTTGATTTGGAGAGGCATCTGGGCCTTCTGAGGGATGCAGGAAAGAGGGCGCAGGTGCGCCTTGCAATTTTTTTTCATGGTCCGTTTCGTGCTCCTGGTGCCGTCTAGGATCCGCGGTTTAGAGATCAAGCTGTTTGCGTGTGAAGAATTCCAGCGCGAATTCCCACATGGTCAAGAAGAAATCGGTCTTCAGTTGCAGCGGAGTCTGCGCGAGTTCAGGTTTTTTGGTAACGGCCTTGAAGTGTTTCATAGCTGTTTGGATCTCCTCGGAGGGCTCAGGTTTGCTTCCGGCCTCCCTCGTTTTCCCCTGTTGTTTTCGTAAAGACTTCCCCAGCTCTCAATCCACCGAGTCCCCAAAAATAAACGAAGACCCAAGTCCCTAACTTGCCCGGCGAGCAAAGAAACCGGGCAAGCCCAACCCGTTATATCAGATACTACCCGCCATGTCCAGTCCAGAAGTGTAAAAGCTCGCTGCGGAACGAGCCGTTCGCCCATTCATCCCCGTGGGATGGTTTCCAACTCATACCGCGCCGAATCAATGGTAAAGGCCTGTCATCCGGCGTTGACCAAGCCCTTGGACCCGCATGCGGGCGGCCTTCCCCTGCTTCAGGCCCCTGCGGCGGCGGGTGTCTTGCCGAGCTGCTCGTGAGCCAAGTACATAAGCCGTTCGGTGGTTTCCCAACCAATGCATTCGTCTGTTACCGATACCCCATATCGCAGTTGCGTTGGGTCCCCCGGAATGGGCTGATTGCCCTCGTGAATGTTGCTCTCCAAACTCAGTCCGATGATGCCGTCATCGCCCTCCAGCCGCTGTTCGAGTATCGCGCGCCACACCACCTCTTGGCGGGCGTGCTTCTTGCCGCTGTTGGCGTGGCTGCAGTCCACCATGACGGCGGGATCAAGGCCCGCCTTCTGAAGGTGTTGACGCGCTTCGGCGATGCTGGCGGCGTCATAATTCGGATGATCCTTGCCGCCTCGCAATATGATATGGCCATCGGGATTGCCGGTGGTTCGGACGAGACAGATCTTCCCCTCGAGATCCATGCCAATGAAGCTGTGGGGATGCCGCGCGGCCACCATGGCGTTGCACGCTGAATCGACTCCCCCGTCGGTGTTGTTCTTGTATCCCACGGGCATGGAAAGACCGCTGGCCATTTCCCTGTGAATCTGACTTTCCGTGGTTCGCGCGCCAATGGCCGACCACGAGATAAGGTCGGTAATGTACTGGGGAATGACGGGCCCCAAGAGTTCGGTGGCGCATGGCACGCCAAGCTCGTTGATTCTCAAGAGCAGATTCCTGGACACGCGCAACCCCTGGTGAAGATCGCATGAACCGTCCATGCTGGGGTCATTGATCAGACCTTTCCATCCCACGGTGGTCCGCGGCTTCTCGAAATACACCCGCATGACCAGGCACATCCGATCCGCCACTTGCCCGCTCAACTTCACCAGCCGTTCGGCGTAATCCATGGCCGCGGCCGGATCATGGATGGAGCACGGGCCGACCACAACAAGCAGCCTTGGATCGTCCTTGCTGAGTATGCGTTTTATTGCTTTCCGCCCCTCCACAACGGTGCGGTTGGCCGCGGCCGTCATGGGAAGCTCTTCCTTTAGCCGCCGGGGCGGCACAAGCGGCGTGAGCGATTCAATATGAAGATCTTGCGTGCGTTCCATGAAACCCGTAACCTCGTTCAGGCGGCTGTTATTGCGCTTGGACGCTCCGAGGGACACCTCGGGCGCCAAAAGCCGTCAATAGGCTCATTCTAACGCGTTTTCCCCGACAATAGCAACCCCCCGGCTCCATACACTCACATGCCAATAGCGGCATGCGGGTTTATGACGTCACTGGCGGCCGCCTTTCGCGGCTAAGCTTTCACCGGTTTGCGCTGGTGGCCCCGGGGTTGGTATAGTATGCGCCATGCCGCGCCACGCGGTAAATTCCCTGATTAGGAGGTTCCAAAGTACATCCATGACCGAAGAAATCAACAACACCCAACCTGAACCCCAGGCGGCCGAAGGGGCCGCCCAACCCCAGGCCCCCATCGACACGCAGGACGCGCAAACCGGCGCGGAGGCCGGCGGGCTCCTCGAGGAAACGGGGGGCGTCACCCAAACCATAGCGATCGCGGATCTAGACGATGAAGCCTTTGAGCGGATGACTCAAGATGAACTCGAACAGATCTACCAAGAAAGCATGCAGAGCTTCAAGGAAGGCGAAGTTGTCCGCGGCCGCGTAGTTGATGTTATGTCGGATTATGTTCTCGTCGACATCGGCTACAAGAGCGAAGGCATCATCCCCATTCACGAGTTCAACGATCCCGCCTCCATCGCGGTGGGCGACGAATTCGATGTATACATCGAAGAGCCCGAGGACGAGGAGGGGATGCCGGTTCTGTCGAAGGTCAAGGCCGACAAGATTAAGAACTGGACGCACATCCAAGAAGTGTATGAAGCCGACGGCGTCATAGCGGGCAAGATCATTCGCCGGGTCAAGGGCGGCTTGAAAGTCGACATCGGCATTGACGCGTTCATGCCCGCCAGCCAGCTCACGTGGCGGCCGACGAGCGACCTGGAGCGCTTCCTTGGCGAGACGATGGATCTCAAGATCATCAAGCTCACCAAGCGGCGCCGCAATGTGGTGGTGAGCCGGCGTAAGCTCCTTGAGGAGCAGCGCGCGGAAGAGAAAGCCAAACTTCTCGACACCATCGCGATTGGCCAAGTTCTCACCGGCGAGGTCAAGAATATCACGGACTTCGGCGCGTTCGTGGACGTGGGCGGCATTGACGGTCTGCTCCATGTCACCGATATGTCATGGGGCCGGGTGAAGCATCCCTCCCACATGGTGTCGGTTGGGCAGCGCATTGATGTCATGGTTCTCAACTTCGACCCTCATAGCGAGCGCATCAGCCTTGGGCTGAAGCAGAAGACCGAGAATCCGTGGAAGAGCGTTGAACAGCGCTATCCCGTGGGGACGGTCGTGTCCGGGCGCGTGGTCAGCATGACCGACTACGGTGCGTTTGTCGAGCTTGAGGAAGGCATCGAAGGCATGGTCCACGTCAGCGAAATGAGCTGGACCCGCCGGGTGCGCCACCCCAATGAGCTGGTCAATCTGGAGGACATGGTTGACGTCATGGTCCTCAACGTGGATGCCGAGCACGAGAAGATCGCCCTCGGCATCAAACAGACGCGGCCCAATCCGTGGACCAACATCGAGGAGCGGTATCCCATGGGTGCGACCGTGCGCGGCCGGGTGCGCAACCTGACCGATTATGGCGCGTTCGTTGAACTCGAGGAAGGCATTGACGCCCTGTTGCACATCAGTGACATCTCCTGGACCAAGAAAGTGTCGCATCCCTCGGAGGAACTCCAAAAGGGGCAGGAACTCGATGTCAAGGTCCTCAATATCGATTCGCAAGCCGAGAAGATCGGCGTCGGTCTCAAGCAGATCGAGACCGATCCCTGGGACGAAATGGCCAACAAGTACCCCGTGGGCTCCAATGTCGAGGCCGAGGTGGCCAAGCTCGTGAGCTTTGGAGCGTTCGCCCGTCTCGAGAACGGCATCGAAGGTTTGATCCACGTGAGCGAGCTTTCGCGGGACCGCGTGCAGAAACCCGAGGAAGCGCTGGCCGTCGGCGATAAGATCACCGCCAAGGTTATCAGCCTGGATCCCTCGGAGCGCAAGATCGGCCTGAGCATCCGTGAATACCAGCGGGAACTCGATGGCGAGACCGTTGAACAATACAGCCAGAGCGGGGACACGGCCGGCCAAGACGATGTCGTCAGCGTAGGCGACGCCGTGGGCGACGCCATGCCGCAGTCCATGCTATCCGGCGGGCGTACGCTTGCCGACGCCGCCGAGGAAATGATGCGGGCGGTGCGGGCCACCGAGGAAGCCAAGGCCCGCGCGGAGGAAGCGGCCGTCACCGAAGCGGCTCCGGACTCCCAGCCGGAACAGGGCGAAGAACCCGCTCCGGAAGAAGCGTCCCAAGAGTCCGGACAGGCCGCCGATGCGCCAGCGGACGAGGCTGGCGAGGCGCCTGAAGCCGGGGAAGAGCCCAAAGAGGGGTAATCCCTGCTTTTGAGCCCAACCCTGGTTTGACTGGACAGCGAACCAGTGGATATCCAAGGGCGTTGCTCCTTACACGAGCAGCGCCCTTGTTTCAGTCCGGGGAGCGCTGAAAGGCCCCGCGCCCTGTACGCGCGGGGGATGCGCATACGCTCCTCAGTTAGTAAGGACATAGGGTTAATCTAGCCGGAATCCGGAGCGAAGCGCTTTCGCTTTACTCCAAGCGCTTGGATGGTAAGGAGAGAGGGATGACCACCACGGCTTCACAAAAGAAAAAGAAACACCCCATGGCGGGGCAGACCATGAGCGGCGCCGACGCCGTCATCCAGGTTCTCGCGGACGAGGGCGTGGACACGGTGTTTGGGTACAGCGG
>SKRY01000258.1 GCA_007118235.1 Candidatus Hydrogenedentota bacterium
CGCAGGAGGCTGGCGTCGCCGGGGCTTCGCTCCAGGGCCTCGGCGAAGCGCTCGCCCGCGCCACGGTAATGGTTCATGGTCTGGTTCTGCAACGATTCCACGACGTGGGTTTCGCCCCGCTGCAGGGCTTGTTGTATCTGCTCTCCGGTGTACCGGGCTTGTTGCATGCGCAATTCGCCGAGGTATTCGTGGGGTTCGGGGCGGTTCGGCGCGCGCTCTTCCGCGTCCGCCCAGAGCGAAACCTCATCTTGCCACACCACATTGCGCAGCACGGTCCCCGCTCCCGCCGAGAGAATTAGCACGCCCACCACCGCAGGCAGAATCACCTTGAACTTGGGTTCCTTCAAGGCGTATTGGATGATCCACGGCGCGAGGAGCGTGAGGCCCGCCAAGGCGATGTAGGCCCGTTCCTCGCTCGTGGGATCGGCCCTGGACTCGACCACGAAACCGGCGATAAGGAATAGGGTGAACCAAATCAGCGCCAGGCCGGGCAACTGCCGCCCAACAGTCAGGCCGGTTCCGATCACAAGCAATCCGCCCACGGCCACAAGTCCACCGAAGGCCCCGGGGCCAAACACGCCCACCGGCGCGGGCCAATCATGCACAATGCTTTGCCCCACTGGGACCGCCGTCAAGTGAACGAGTTCGGTCATGGCCACGAGGATCCGGCCAGGTTCTCCCGCGAACGCGCCGAAGAAAGGACCGTTCAGCACCCCCTGTCCCGAAGCGGCGCGGGTGACCACGAATGCAACGGCTGCCGCCCAGAAGGGCGCATGCGCCGCCAGACGGGACCACCCCGGCCGTCCGCGTAGCGTGAAGTCGAACGCCACCAACATGAGCGGCAGAACGAGGACCGCCTCGTGACTGCCCCAGGCTAGAAAGAACGTCGCCACGGCCCCGGTAAGCGATGGGAGCCGAAGCTCGGGTCCGGTGGTGGCGCGCAGGAAGCCGAGCAAGGCCAGTTGCGCGAACAGCAGTCCCAACAGCGCGCCCCGGGCTTCGATCACGTACAGGCTCTGCGTCACCAAGGGATGAACGGCGAAGAGCAGGCCGGCGGCGCAATGAAAGATGGGCGGCAATTGCGTGAAGAGCCGTCTGCTCACGAATACCAGCAGCACGCCGTTGAGGACGTGGAGGAGCAACCCCACGATGTTGAACGCGAGGGCGTTGTCCGGGAACAGCCGCCACGTCGCCCCGTTCACGAGGACCGCCACTGGAGCCGCATCCGGGTCAGCCATGATCTCGCCGAGAGAGCCGATGCGATGATACGCCTCGTTCTCCACGATTGCTTCCCGGTCCAGTCCGTGGAACGGCGCGCCCATGCCGTTGATGAACACCGCGCAGGTCAGGACGGCTACAAGAAGCGCCGCCACCGCCAACTGGGTCCTATGGTACGCCGCAAGGATCTCCATAATCCGTGCGGCGCCTCGCGGACGCGGCGGTCTGCGGCGCGGAGGCGTGCTCTGGGGGGTGGACTCTGGCGCCATGAAATCATCCCTAATTGCGTGAAAAAACGCGTCCATGCCGAATGATTCGGCAACGTATCAGTTCCAGTTTCTTTCCATTATAGCCGAACTTGACGCTGCGCCGAAAAGAGAAGACTCGCGCTCCATGCCAAGCCCCCCAGGCCAGAAGAACTCCCGAAACCTCGTAACTGGACGTCCTGTCGATTTGACAAGAACACTGGTCTTTGCTAGGGTAGTTTTCTCAGGCTGCCACGGCGGCCAATGGGGGGGTGGGGAAGCGCCATACTGCGGAAACACACCCCGCGTGGGAAGGTTTCCAACTAGCCACACTGAATACTCGGCAGTACGGTGCTCTCCGTATGGTCCGTTCTTTTGCTATCCCCCAACACTCCGCGTTCCAACAGGGGAGGTGTCTCCATGAATCGCGGCCCAACCGGCCGCCAGGGCAGGGGGAAACGCGGGGTTAACGCAAGATACTTAAGAAAGGAGAAGTCTCAATGCCAAGGATACTCGCTCTCGACGGTCTAAGCGAAGAAGGCATCAATGTGTTTCGGAATTCGCCGGAGTTCCATGTGGACGTCAAACCAGCTCAGAAACCGGACGAACTGGCCCAGATTATCGGCGATTATGACGGGCTGGTGGTGCGCAGCGGGACCAAGGTTACCGCCGAGGCCCTCGCCAACGCCCACAATCTCAAAGTGATCGGCCGCGCCGGGGTGGGCACGGATAACATTGACAAGGACACCGCCACGAAGATGGGCATCGTGGTGATGAATACCCCGGGCGGCAACACGCTTTCGACGTGTGAGCACGCCCTGGCCCTCCTGTTCTCACTGTGCCGCAACATCCCCCAGGCCCATGCCTCCATGGAGGCTGGCCGTTGGGATCGCAAGCTGTTCATGGGAACCGAGGTGTGCGGAAAGACCTTGGGCATCGTGGGCGTCGGGCGGATTGGCGGCGCCGTGGCCAAACGGGCCCAAGCCTACGAAATGGATGTGCTCGCGTATGATCCCATCTTGACGAAGGTGAAGGCGGACGCCCTGGGCGTGGAGCTGGTTTCGCTGGATGAACTGCTTGAACGCGCGGACTTCATTACGGTGCATGCGCCCAAGACCGAGAAGACGAATAACATGATCCGGAAGGAGCACTTCCAGAAGATGAAGAATACCTGCCGGATCGTGAACACGGCCCGGGGAGGGATCATCAACGAACAGGATCTGGCGGAAGCCCTGAAGAATGAGGAGATCGCCGGAGCGGCTCTGGATGTGTACACCAAGGAACCGTTGGACGAGAATCCGTTCATTGGGTTGAACAATATCGTCATGACGCCCCATTTGGCGGCCTCCACCGAGGAAGCGCAGGAGACGGTGGCCGTGGACGTGGCCCAACAGATGGTGGACTACCTCACCACCGGCGCCATCGTCAATGCCGTGAATGTGCCGTCCCTGGACCCCAAGATGCGCAAGAAGCTCAAACCCTTGCTGTATCTTGGCGAACGGCTTGGACAGTTCCTCTCGAGTTACATGGAAGGCGCGCCGGACTCGGTAGACATTGAATACCATGGCGATGTCGGCGTCCGGGATACATACCCCATTACGGCCTCCATACTCACCGGGTTCCTTACGCCGATCGTGGACTCGGTCAACGTGGTGAGCGCCCCTTCCCTTCTAGAGGAACACGGCATTGATTTCAGCGAGACGCGCAAGGCGAAACCCTCCGACTACGCCTTCCAAATCGTGGTGAAGGTCAAAACAGACCAGGAGTCCCACTCCGTTGCGGGCACGCTTTTCGGCGAAAAAGATCCTCGCATATGCGGCATCAACGGATTCCGCGTGGACGCAGTGCCCGAGGGCTGGATGTTGATTTGCATGAACGAGGACAAACCGTCCGTATTGGGCCACGTGGCGTTGACCATCGGAGAATCGGGCGCGAACATCGCCAATCTGGTGTTGGGCCGCGATGAACCCGGCAAGAAAGCCACGACCGTCTTGAACTTGGACGGTCCCATCGGCGACGATATACTCAACAAGATCCAAAACATTCCTCATGTGGAATACGCGCGGCTGGTTGAACTGAAATAGCCGGCCGGAGATCCGCTGGGGACCGCCGCTCGCGAAGTGGCGGTCCCCGCTTTTGGCTTGCCAGGGCGAAGGCCCGTGGATATAGGAGAAAGCATGGACACATTCAAATACATTCAGGTTCCGCCGGACGGCAGCCCCATCGAGGTGGCCCCCAATGGCAAGGTGCAGACGCCGGCCAAGCCCATCATCGCGTTTGTGGAGGGCGACGGAACCGGCCCCGACATCTGGCGCGCCTCACAATTGGTGTTTGACGCGGCGGTGGAGCATTGTTACGGCGGCGAGCGGCGCATCGCCTGGATGGAGGTGTTCGCGGGCGAGAAGGCCAATCAGAAATGCGGCACGTATCTCCCGGATGAAACCCTTGAAGCCATCCGGCAATACAGCGTGGCCATTAAGGGGCCCTTGACCACCCCCGTCGGCGAAGGATTCCGCAGCCTGAACGTGTCGCTGCGGCAGAAGCTGAATCTTTTCGCCTGCGTGCGCCCCGTGCGGCATTTCCCCGGCGTTCCCAGCCCCGTGAAGGAGCCCGAGAAGGTCGACATGGTCATCTTTCGCGAGAACACGGAGGATGTGTACGCGGGGATGGAGGTCGAACAGGGCCAACCCGAGACCAAGCAACTCATTGAATACCTTGAGAAGTCGTTTGGCTGGAACATCCGGCCCGATTCCGGCATCGGCATCAAGCCCATCAGCATTACGGGGACCAAACAGCTTGTGCGGGCCGCCCTCAATTACGCCGTCAAGCACAAGCGTAAGAGCGTCACTCTGGTCCACAAAGGAAACATCCAGAAATTCACCGAGGGCGCGTTCCGGAAATGGGGATACGACCTTGTGCGGGAGGAATTCTCGGATGTGGCCGTGGGCTGGGATGACTGCGGCGGCGATCCCGGCGGCAAGATCTTGGTGAAGGACGCCATCGCCGATATCTTCTTGCAGCAGATCCTGACGCGGCCCAACGAATTCGACGTCATCGCCACGATGAATCTCAACGGCGATTACATCAGCGACGCGCTGGCGGCGCAGGTCGGCGGCATTGGCATCGCGCCGGGCGGCAACATTAACTATGAAACCGGCGCCGCGATTTTCGAGGCCACCCATGGCACCGCGCCGAAGTACGCGAACCTGGACAAGGTCAACCCGAGTTCGGTCATCTTGTCCGGCGTGATGATGTTTGATCACCTCGGCTGGACCGAGGTCGCGGACGCCATTACCCGCGCCATGGTGAAGACGTTGGCGTCCCAGACCGTGACCTATGACTTCGCCCGCCTCATGGACGGCGCCAAGGAAGTGAAGTGCAGCGAATTCGGGCAAGCCATCGTGGATAACCTGGCTTAGGACCGAATCTTGGGACACGCCCCAGGCGATCAATCCCCTGGACCCACACATTAAGAGCCCTTCGGACCATGTCCCGGCGCGGTATGCCTCCGCAATGGCGTCATGGCTCGAAGGGCTCTTCTTTTCTTCTCCATCAACCCGAAGGCTTTCTCATGGGGTAGTCCGTCTTCCGTCCATGCGCGTGGTCCATTCGTTGGATTTCTGCATGATCTGCATCATTTCTTTATTTGCGCAAGCATATAGGGTGTGCTACGATCCTTTATGGGTATAAAGTAAAGTAGTAAAGGCCGCAGCGCCGGGAACGCAGGGCGGCGGATCGCCCTTGTCCCGGAAGGCCGGGAGAGCGCTAAGCCTGGATAATCCGGGCGGGCGCCCTCCCCAAAAAGGAGAGGAGCACGCACCATGTATCAGAATACAACGCCAGAGACAAAAACATCATCATGGGGCGCCGTGGTGACGGCCATGCTCGTCTGCGCTGTTGGCGCGGGATTCTCCTTGGCGGGGCACGCCGAGGAGCCCGGGGAAGGAATGGTGGAATTGGAGTATGAACTGCCGGATGCTTCGTATTCGGGCTCGCCCATTACGTACACCTCGGATCGCTTGGAGGCGCTGTCCTGGGGACCGCGGGACCCGTTCTATGTGCCGGAAGGCGTGGAGAACGTGGCCTTCGAGCAGCCGGTGACCGCCAGCGTGGAGCCGCGTTTTAATGAGCTGGAGGACATCGTAAACGGGCAGAAAGCCTACGATCCCGACCAAGTCGTCGAGTTGCCGGACGGGCCGCAATGGATTCAGATTGACCTCGAGCAAGAGCACGAGATCCACGCCATTCTGTTCTGGCAATTCTTCGAGTCCGAGCGGGTGTATTTCGACGTGGTGGTGCAAGTGTCCAACGATCCCGAATTTGAAGAGGACGTGACCACGTTGTTCAATAACGATTACGCCAACAACTTGGGCTTTGGCGAAGGCGAGGACCCCGAATTCATCACCACGCACCAAGGCCGGCTTGTTGACGCCGAGGGCGTGACGGGGCGCTATGTGCGGCTCTGGAGCAATGGCAACAATTGGAACGAGCGCAACCACTGGATTGAAGTAGAAGTCTACGGCAGGCCTTCGTAGCGGAGCCTCCCCGTGGAAGACTGGTCCGTCTTTTTTGGGGAGCGCGAACGAGGCTGGC
>SKRY01000052.1 GCA_007118235.1 Candidatus Hydrogenedentota bacterium
CGCGATCTACCGGGTTCTTTGGACGCCGCACATCTCCCGGCGGGCGCTCGTGTACGCCGACCCCGAATTTTCCAATCCTCTCGCCAATGACGCGCGGCGCAAGCAAGTTCACGAGAACGAGCACGGAATCGAGGTGCTTCTCCCGTTTCTCCAAGAACGCCTGGACGATTTCCGAATCATCCCCGTGGTCGTGGGGGATTTGCGCGGCGAGGACGGCCAGGTTGACCAACGGCAGGTGCGAGCGATCGCGTCGGCCCTTGAGCCACACCTCACCGAGCGCACGCTTCTCGTGGCGAGCGTGGAATTCACCCACTACGGCGAGGCATTCGGGTTCACGCCTTTCGGGGCGGATCCCTTGGAGGCCATTCAAGAGCTGGACATTGCGGCGTTGCGGCTCGTGTTGCAGCGTAATCGCTCGGGGTTCACGCGTTTTCTGCGCGAGAACCGCGCCAATTTTTGCGGGTCCTCCGTCTTGTTTGTTTTGATGGAGCTTGTCCCACCCAGCGCGCGGGGCGTGCTGCTGGACTATACGATGTCTGGTCTGCAAACAGGGGACATGCGGCATAGCGTGAGCTACCTGTCGGCTGGATTTTTCGAGCCGGCGCAGGCGCAAGCCGGGAGCCGCGGCGCCCCGGAGACCGGGCCAGAGGAGGAGTAGCTGGCGGAAAGGGGGACATCGGACGGTGACAACAGCCGATGAAACGTTTCTTTCCCAAGAGGACGGGGCGCTTCTGTTGCGGGTCGCCAGGCGAACGCTGGAGACCTGGGTAGAGGAGGGGCGCCTACTCAGTGTCGAGGGTCTGGAGCTTCCCAAGCCCCTGTTGGAGAAGCGCGGAGCCTTTGTTACGCTGCGTCGTGGGCCTTGTCTGCGGGGTTGTGTCGGGTACACCGCCAACATAAAGCCTTTGGCGGAGGCGGTTCGGGATAACACGATCAACGCCGCTTCTCGTGATTCGCGTTTCGAGCCTGTCAAAGCCGGGGAACTGCCCGAAATCACGATTGAACTCTCGGCCTTGACGCCAGGCGATTCGCCCGAGTCTCCCATGCGCGCCGTGCAGTCCATCGATGAGATTGTCATCGGCCGGGATGGCGTGTGCATCGAGCGTTACGGGGAAAAAGGCGGGTTGCTCCTTCCCCAAGTGGCCGCGGAGCACGGTTGGGGCGTCGAGGAACTCCTGGACGCCGTCTGTCATAAGGCGGGTTATCCCCCCGGCGCATGGCGGGATCCCGCCTATCGTCTGTATCGATTCTCCGCCCAGGTTTTTTCCGAATCCAGCCCAGAAGACTGAAGGCGCGTTCGCTTCTGTTCGCCAACCCAAAGGAGGCGCCATGGCTACCGTAAACCGCCGCGAGTTCATTTGCACCACGGGACTGGGCGTACTCGCCGCCGTTCTCCCCGGCGCGAAGAAGGCGCAATCCGCCCCTGCATCCAATAGATCGCCCAATATCTTCTTTGCCTTCGCCGACGACTGGGGCTGGCCTCACGCCGGCGCATACGGCGATCCCACCGTGCGCACGCCCACGTTTGACAAGCTGGGGCGCGAGGGCGTGCTGTTTGAACATGCGTATCTCTCGTCGCCCTCCTGCACGCCGGCCCGCGGCTCAATTCTCACCGGACAACACTTCTGGCGGTTACGGGAAGGCGCCAATCTCTGGTCAAGCCTGGACGCCTCGTTTCCCGTGTACCCCGATTTGCTTGAAGATGCGGGATACTTCGTGGGCCGTAGCCGGAAAGGATGGGGGCCCGGCCAGCTTGAACCCGGCGGACGGGAGCGCGATCCCGCCGGACCCTGGTTTCCCAATTTCGAGCAGTTTCTGGAAGAGCGCTCCGAGGGACAACCCTTCTGTTTCTGGTTCGGTGCGCAAGAGCCGCATCGTCCCTATGACGCGGACCTCCGGGAGGAAAAAGGCGTTGACCCCGCCGATGTGACGACGCCGCCGATCTTTCCCGATGCGGAGCCGGTGCGGGAGGACATCGCGGACTATTACGCCGAAGTCGAGAAGTTCGACCGCGAAGTGGGCGAGAAGCTGGCGATATTGGACGAGATGGGCGAGTTGGAAAACACGATTGTGGTCATGACCGGCGACCACGGCTGGCCTTTCCCACGGGGCAAGGGCAACCTCTATGATCTAGGGACGCGCGTCCCTCTCGCCATCCATTGGCCAGATGGCGCAACGGGCGGCCGGACGCTTACCGACATGACCAACCTCACCGACCTCGCCTCAACCTTCTTGGAGGCGGCTGGGCTTGAGGTCCCGGACGCCGTGACGGGGCGGAGTCTCCTTCCCTTGCTGCAGGCAGAGAGCGGCGGACGGGTGGATGACTCCCGCGACGCCGTGTTCACCGGCCGCGAACGTCATGTGCCGGCTCAGGAGGGCGATAACGGCGGCGGTTATCCGTCGCGGGCCATTCGCACCGACGAGTACCTCTACATCATCAACTTCGAGCCGGACCGTTGGCCCGCGGGCACGCCCAATTGGGAAGACGCGTACTACGAGGACGCCTGGCTCGCCGATTGCGACAACGGTTTGACCAAATACTACCTCTGGGCCAATCGCGAACGCCCCGATGTGAAACCGTTGTACGAGCTGAGTTTTGGGAAACGCCCGGCCGAGGAACTGTATCATCTGGCGTTGGATCCATACCAAGTGAACAACGTGGCGGGCGAGTACGCCTATACCGCTATCCGCGAACAGTTGCGGAAACGGCTGATGGATGAATTGACGCGGACAGGTGATCCGCGCGCCGTTAACGAGGGCGGAACGTTCGACGAGTACCCCTACTATGGCGGGGCGCCTACCTGGCCGGGCGAGGATACGCTCGACGAATACCGCGATTGAGAGTAAACAAAGGCGCGTCCGCCGCATGCCGCCGGTGAAAACCAAACACGAGGAGCCTTGTACCAATGACCTATCGAAAATCCAGAGGCCCGGAAGTGATTCATTCGGGCGGCTCGGGGCAATTCAAAATGCCCGACTTCAGCAACCTGAATCTCAATCCCAAGGCCATTGTGATAGCGGTGCTGGTGCTGGTTGTCCTGATCTGGTTCGTCCGGGGCGGACCGGTCTACACCGTGGCGCCGGACGAGGAGGGCATCGTCCTGACCTTTGGCAAGTACGCCAAGACCACGCCGCCAGGCTTGCACTTCAAGATGCCCTGGCCCGTTCAAACCGTTGAAACGCCCAATGTGCAGGAGATCAAACACCTCGAGTTTGGATTCCGCACGCTTGAGGGCGCACGCGGCTACCGCACTTTCGAAGAAGACGCGCAGATGCTCGAGGAAGCCCAGATGCTCACGGGCGACGAAAACGTGGTGAATTGCGCCATGGTGGTTCAGTACCGCATCCGGGATCCCCTGCCGTACTTGTTCAATTTCCGCGGAGGCGAGGTGGAGGCGACGTTGCGCGATATCGGCCACGCCGCCCTGCGTCAGACGGTGGGCGACCATCCCATCGACGACGTGCTCACCGAGCGCCGTCCCGCCGTGGCGGCCGAGATCGAGGAGCAGATGCAGGAAATCGCGGACAGCTATGGGCTTGGCGTGACCATTACGGCGCTGCGGCTTCAGGATGTCCGCGCGCCGCAGGAAGTGGCCGCCGCTTTCCGCGATGTCGCGAGCGCGCGCGAGGACCGGGAGCGCATCATCAACGAAGCGCGGGCCTATCAAAGCGAACAGCTTCCGCGGGCCGAGGGCGAAGCGGAGCGAATGCGGCAGGAAGCCCAAGGCTACAAGGAAGCGCGCATCGCCGAGGCCGAGGGTGAGGTGTCGCGCCTTCTGGCCATTGCTCAACGCTACGAGGCCAACCCCGAAGTCACGCGCGCGCGGCTGTATCTCGAAACCATGAGCAAGATTCTGCCTGAACTGCGCTTGACCGTCGTCGACCAAGACGCCGGTATCTTGAACTTTCGGAATCTAAGCGGAGGTCAAGGGCTGTTTGCCGGCGGCGAATCGAGAGAGGATGAATAAACGCCATGCAAAAAGAATATTTTATTAGCGGAATAGTGTTGGTGGTCATCGCGGCGGCGTTGTTCATTATCTTGGGCAGCGCTTACATCGTGGATGAACGAGAGCAAGCCGTGGTGACGCGGTTCAACCGGCCGGTCCACGTGGTGCTTGGCGCGATGCATGGGGATGTGGAAGCGCCCAGCTTTGAGGAACGCCGCCAAGGAGTCCACGACTCCGTGCGCGAACTGGCCGGAGAAGGCGGCTTGGACATTGACGGCGCCGAAACCGAATCGGACATCCAGGTTTCCGAGGGAGCGGGCTTGTACTTCAAGATGCCCTTTGTCGATGAGGTGCACCGGATGCCGAATGTCGTGCTGGAGTACGACGCGCCGCCCTGGGAAATGCACCTCGCCGACCAGAAGCTCATTCGCGTGGATAACTTCGCGCGGTGGCGCATCGAGAACCCGTTGTTGTTTCTCGTGCGCGTTCGCACCGAGGCGCGGGCGCACGACCGGCTCCGCGACGACATCAATGACCAGATGCGGGGCGAAATCGGCGGAAACAGCCTGACGGAGGTGATCCGCACAACGAACCGGTTCGTGGATCGCCGCCCGGCCTTCCTCGACGAACTCGGGGACGGTCTGGGCGCGGAAGTCGAAGAGATGGTCCAGGAAGACTTCTATCACGACAGTCCCATCCGCGAACACATCGAGCGCGGCCGCGAGGAAATAATGAAAGAGATCACGAGGGCGGTGGACCTGGGCGTGCGCGAATGGGGCGTGCGCGTCCTTGATGTCCGCATCCGGCGGGCGGAATTGCTTGAAGCAAACTTGGAAGCCGTGTTCCAGCGAATGGAGGCGGAGCGTTCCCGCTTGTCCAAGGGCTACCGGAGCGAAGGCGAGCGGCAGGCATCCATCATCGAAGGTCAGACCGACCGGCGGGTGGAAGTGATGAAGGCCAATGCCCAGCGCGACGCCGAGATCTTGCGCGGGGAAGGAGACGCCGAGGCGGCCGGTTTGTTTGGCGATGCGTTCGCCGCGCACCCCGAGGTGTACGAATTCATACGCACGCTGGACCTCATCGAGCAGTCCACACCGCCGAACAGCGAGCTTATCGTTGGGTTGGACACCAGCATTTACAGGCTCCTGCGCAGTCCCCACATTTCCATGGAGCCCGGGGACATCCTGCATGATCGCCAACACGTGACGGCCGAACCTCCGGCTGAGCCCATGCCCGAGGTCCCGGTGGTCTCGCCGGAGGTGACCGAGGGGCTGGATCAGGATGTCCCTCCGGCTGCGGGCGCCGAAACCGCGCCACCGGCGGACGAAGAGGAGAATGAAGGCGATTAGACGCGAACCACCGGGCCGGATGACGGTTCACGATAAGGGCGCGGCGCCTTCCCGTGGCCAATGGCCGGGGCGCTGTCGTGTTACCGGTATGCTTGTTTCTGGCGAAGACAATTGAGGACATCACGACAGGCTGGACCGAGTCATCCGGCGCCTGGAGATGCAAAGCCTCCCCTTGCGTTTACCTCGCTTCCCGGAGTATCATGTAGCCAGCATGAGAGTCTGCGGGACGGGTTGGTTCTTGCCAGCGGTCATGCCAGAAACAGGCCGCCGCCGGCGGACTCCACCGTCCCTGTGAAGCCATGCGCCCAGCGCATATTCCGGCGGGGGCGGCGCGCGGCGAGAGTAAGAGCGCGGGCGCATCGCGCGAATTTAAACAATACGACGAACGGCCGCCGGTGGGCGCCGTAAGGGCGTGTCAGGCCTAGCACATACGACGCGCGTTGTATAGCGTAAACACCGGAACAAGGCCAGAGGATTCTAGATAGTGCATCACGAAGAACTGCGGATGACGTTCACCGAGCACCTCGGGGAGCTGCGTACCCGCCTTATTCGCTCCGCCGTGGCGCTGTTTGTAGGCTTTCTTGTCTGCTACGCCATCTCGGATCACATTTTCGCCGCTGTCAGCATGCCCTTGCGCCCGCTGCAAGACGAAGACATCATTGACTTGGTCACGTCGACAGCGGAAGGGGAAAACCAACAACCCGGCGAGGACGCGGCTCCCGCCAATACCGATGAGCGGGCCGCCCCTGAATGGACCG
>SKRY01000173.1 GCA_007118235.1 Candidatus Hydrogenedentota bacterium
CCCTCGGGAAACTCGGGCAGCGGCAGCTCCCCCACCCCCTCGGTCATCCGCTCCTTCAGCTCGTCAAGGTAATCGGTATACACATCCCGGGGATCGGCGCCATGGCGCTTGCAAACAGCCGCGGCCATTCCGACGACCTCGCCCATCATTCCGGTGGTCGCCTGCACGCGCACCGTGCCCAAGGCCACGTGCGTGACGCTGATGTTTCGGCCCGCCATGAACAGGTTGTCCACGTTGCGCGAGTAGAGGCAACGATACGGGATGGCGTAGGGCTCAATCTCCGTATGCGGGGATCGCGCCCGGAACTCCTCGCCGGGAAACTGCTCAACCTGATCGTGCCGGGGCCGGTGCAAATCGATGGGCCACGTGGTGGTCACCGATGCGTCGGGAAACTCGCGCTGCTCCTCGATATCCTGCTGCTGAAGGATCACATCCCCCAACAAGCGCCGGGACTCCCGCTTGCCGGCGATGTACGCCACCCACTCCAATTCCCGTGTGGCGTACCGCGCCGCTTCCTCCGGATCCCGAACTCGGTTCTTCTGGTACGCCCAGTTGCCAAACACCGCCCGAAGCCCATGGTCCCGGATCTTTTCGAATTCGTCGACCATGTGCCAATAGTACCCCGTTTCCCAGTTCCACCCGCCATCGGTGGCCCCCTGGTAGTTCTCCTCGGTGAATTGGATGGCCCAGGGCGTCTCGGGGAACGGCGTCACCTCGCCGGCCTCCTTGGACCGCCACATCACCGAGGCCCCCATGACCAAGCCGTCCGGCGTCTCGGGCGCCAAGGACTCGCCCGTCTCATCGCGGCCCTCCCGCCCATGGCGGTAGTCCGCGCCCGCCAGATACCCGACGTTGCCGTCGCCCGTGCAGTCCGCGAAACACGGCGCCGCCAAGCGGATTCGGCGGCCCGTGTGAGCATCCTGAGCCACCACGGCCACAATGCGCCTTCCGTCGAGTTCGACCTCGTTCACTCGCATGTTGAGGAGCAACTCCACGCCGCTTTCCCCACGCACAACCTCCAACTTCTTCTCGTCTTGGTAATCCTCGGCCGGTTCAGCGTTCGTCGCCGCCACGGGACTCAACTCATGCACCACGCCGCCAAGCGCGGGATACGGCGGCATATAGATCCGTCCGAAAAGCGGGCCAACGCGGACTTCGGAACTGTTGTTCCCCCCCAGCACGGGGCGATCCTGAGCCAGCGCCGCAACCGATAACCCCAACCGCGACGCGGAAATCGCCGCGCACATGCCCGCGATACCGCCCCCGACCACGACCAGGTCGTACGTTCCACCGTCCTCGGGCGTTTCCGGGTAACCAAGCAGCTCACGGCGGAATCGGGCCAGATCCTCGCCCTCGTTCGGCGGAGTGAAATCGCTGTCCGTCGTGAACACGATGGCGTCGCAGCGGCCGTTGAAGCCCGTGAGATCGCACAGGGCTACCTCAACTTCCAGGTTGTCCTCGCTAATGTCAACAACGCCCCCTTCTTGCCAATCCCATGCCTCTCCGTTCGTGCCGAACACGATGGGCAGCGGTTCTCTGTTCACGAGCACCTGGAACCGACCCGGCGAGGTGGGCGCATCGAACGTCGCGCCCCAGTCCCTCGTGCGCACCAATACGCGATACCGGCCCGCCGCGGGAAACGCCACGTGCGTCACCGCATCCTCCACCGGGCGTCCCAATCCATGGGCCATCAAGAAGGGCGAGCCCATCTGATCCATCATCTGCGTGTCATTCACCCAGCCCCCGAACTCCTGGAAACCCTCCGCCTCCACGAGCACCGTATGCTCCGCCGTATTCCCCCATGCCCGGGAAGGCTTAACCGCCAATCCATATTTCGCCCCAGCCGCGCCAGCGGCCGCCGTGGCAAGGAACTGCCGCCGGGTCACATTCGATGAACGTTTCGTTGTCATGTGCGCCTCCTTTTCATGCGCGGCAGTTTACGCTATTTCCAACCACATTCACAAAACCCCAAATCAACCCCCTTCTGTCGCTTTGCCCGGGCCGGATCGAACGAGGGGATATCCCACAACTCGCGGCCCGTGGAGGTGGAGACGTAATGTCATAGAGGACGCAAGACACGCTGGAGGCTCCCCTGAGCGAGGCTGGCTCGGCCGCTTTCCGCCAGGGCCGGGTTTGCGCACCGCGAGAACCGTTGTAACGAAGACTTTGGGGTGCTAACATACGCGTAGGACAATGCAGTTAACGGCGGCACGGCGACCGGTTGGCGAGGGATTTTCACTGATGTTGAAAAAGCAAATTATGATGCTCGGAATTGCTGCGGCGGTTCTGGTGGCCGCCGCGCCCGCCGCGTCGGAATTCGATTGGGACGCTGGCCGCTGGCGCCTTGAATTGAGCGGCATGAGTGGCATGGATGAAGCGCCGAAATACGGCTCGGGTGAGACCAAGGTCCAATTCCTTGCGGAGTACGAGTTTCCGGCCACACAACGGCTCAAGCTGGGCCTGCGCCTCACGCCGCTGCTCTATTACGACGGCCCGAATGAGAATGTTTATGGCGCGGGCCTCGGAGTGTCAACGCGGCTCTATGCGAGAAAAGTCACGTATACCGGCCCGTTTCTCGAAGGACACGTGGACGCGTTGGGCCATATCAACCGCTTCGAAGGGAACAACTCGAACATCAATTTCCAAAGCGGTTTCGGCTTGGGCTATCAGTGGAAAGGCGGTTGGAACTTGAAGCTTCAGTATGACCACATCTCGAACGCCAGTCTTGGGGACCGTAACTCGGGCGCCGACACCATGGGGCTGGCGGTGGGCTATCGATTCTGAGACAGCTACACCTTCTTCCGATTTCCATCCGCGCGAGAACCGCTCTTCCCCAGAGGCCCGGTTTCTGGCCGGGCTTCTAGGCATAATACCGAAACGGTTCTATACCGGCCTACGGTTGGAGGGAGAGAAGGTGATAAGCTCCCCCCCGAAGCGCAGAGAGCGGCGAACGTTGCCTTCTTCGCCAACAGAGTTGAGACAGTTCCTTGCCGTAAATTAGTGTAAAGGGCGAGGAGCGAAGGACCATGAAGAAATCGACAGAGAGAGATGATGTGATAGCCCGCCAGGAAGGCCGGGGTTTGGTCTCGGGCAATGGTGGCGGGGAGTCCCAGGCGTTGTCTGAGACCGGAGGGATTCCGGACCCGAAGGTGGAGCCGCGCGCGACCCGGCGTCATTTTTCGGCGGCGTACAAGGCGCGCATCGTGGAGGAGCTTCAGGCGCGTATGGAACGGCCCGAGGATTTCCCCGATCAGCCCCATCCCGTCAATCAGCGCTACTTCGACCAACAGATGTGGAAGCTTAATGGCTTGGCCGAACGGCTTGAAGGCTTCGAACGCCGTCTCGAGAATCACCGGGAGATGCTTGAGAACGGCCGGGATTGAGCCAAGGCGCATGGCACATGTCACGAGGCCCGCGTCACCATCCGCGGAGAGTTCCTCGCCGCGCTGTACGTGGCGGTAGGACCGTAGCGGCGGATTCCCCGCCAAGAACACAGCAAGGACCAGCCGCAACGGGAACAACGTGTCCCGCGTTGCGGCTGGTCCTCTTGCGTTCAGGCATTTTGATCGCCGTGCGCGCCGTAGGCGATAGCGAACCCCAGTCGCCCGATACGACGGCTTGCCGGGTGTTTACAACCCCCCTACCCCCTTCGTAGGAGTAAACGTGGCGCCCGCGTTCCAGGCGGCTTATTTGCCGACAGGATATCGGCCGGTACGACGCGTATTCCCCCCAGAGCGATGAGGCTGTCTTACAGCCCGGAGGGGTCGTCCACCGGCGGGACGGGTGACTCCTTCCACAGGGGATCCTTGCCTTGTAGCAAAGGTATTGTCTTGAACAAGAGCTTCTCCGACGCTTCCGCCTGAAGCGGCATCTTCCTTGAGATCTGTGTTACATGCTTCATTGGTGCTGTTCCTCCTCTCGAAGATCCGTCCGCCGGGCATATCCTGCCCCGCTTGGGTTGCGGCGCGGTTCAAACACGGCGGAATCTCATCCTGCGGTGACGGCGATCCGGCCGGCCCCGCGTTCTTGCATCCGTTGATGCCCCACAAGATACCATGCCGCGGGGCAAATGTTAAGCATGGCGTGAACCCCTAATCACCGGGTACGTGCGCTGCTCCGGGGATCAACATCCCCCTTGATCCCCCTTCCAAGGGGGAATTACCCTTCCAAAGCGGCCACACCGGGTGGGACGCAGTTCACCACCAGGTTAGCGGATCAATTCCCCCTTTGAAGGGGGTGGCCCGAAGGGCCGGGGGATGTAAACGCCCCGCACACCGTCCTATCCGGCGATTGGCGAGGAAGGCGCGGCCCGCGCTACGCCATCGCTAGACCCATTATCCCGATGACGAAAATGACGTAGAGAATCCCCAGAATGAGCAAGGCCACGTTAATCCAGCCCAGGATGATCCCCGCCTTCGCCAGGCCATCGCCCGTTAGCGCTCCGGGCCGTCCCCGAATGTCGCCCAAGGCCGCATGCCCCAAGGGAATCGCGACAATCCCGAGGATGGCGCATGTAAACGGCCCCAGTATGCCCAGAACCAGCGACGCGATCGCCTTGCCCGAGGTTTCGGGCGCGTGTGGTATGTATTGTGGTGGATACTCTTCGCTCATAACAGGGTCCCCATTTTATATAGCGCGGAAAGCAAGCGGCGTCAACGCCCCACAGACGCTATCATACAGATGGGAAGCCAAAATCGGAAACGCCAAGCGTCATTCCGGGTTGCCGCGCAAGAGTGTGGCAAGCTTCCGGACGTCCGGTCGGAAGAGGTAGGCCAGCGCCGCGGCGATGAGCGCAAAGGAAGCAACGCGAGCCAGATGGGAGAGGAGGAGGTCCTCGATCAGGAACGGCGCCGGCCCCAATGCGGCCATGAGCGCGGCCACGAGAAGGACGCACGCCATCGGCAGGCCGTGACGGTGAAGCCGGTTGGCGGCGAGGTGGGCGAGGCTCGCGAGCATGAACATGGACAGCGTGGTGGCCGCGGCGGCGCCTGTGATGCCGAAGGCGGGTATGAGCGCGTAGTTCAAGGCGATGTTGATGGCCACCGCTCCGCCGGTTATCCAAGGGAGAAGTTTGGTCTGTTTGTGGAAGAATATGGGGTAACAGGCGAACAAGAACAGGCCATGAAAGAAATAGCCCAATAGAATGAATGGAATGATCACGCCCGCCCGATGATAATGTTCTGGCGTCACGAGGGCGAGTATGTCTCCGCCCCACAGAATCCCCGCCGTGCAGAACAGCGCCATGACCGTGACCCAAAGCGTGTAAGTCCGCCGGACATGGTAATCCTTGGAGGGCGCATCCGACTCCATCAGGTCGAGATAGCTGGGTTGCCAGGCGATATTGATCGCGTTGGTGAGAATATGCATAACCATGCCCACCTGATACCCCAGCGTGTAGATGCCCAGCTCGGCCACGGAGACGCGGTCCGCCAAAATCGCCCGATCCACCGACGTATGCAATACATCGGCCAGGCGATGCGCCACGAGAGGAAGCCCATAGGCCAGGCTGTAGGCCATGTAGCTCCACCGCGGTTTCAAACGGAAATTCCGCGCGTAGAAGTAGTACGTGAACACGAAGAACGCGGCGTTGCCGTAGAGCAGCGATTGGACCTTGCCTTCCGCGCCCCGCTCCCATACCACGACGAGCAGAAGAGCGAACGCGGTTTGTGCGGCGAACAGACTCAATTGGAGGGCCGTGGCCTTGACGTACTCTTTCCGGATAATCCAGAAGGAGATGGTCAACTGGTTCATGATGCTCAGGGCCATGGCGCCCGCCACCAGCGGCACATAGGGGTGGAAGGGGATCTGCTCCGGACCAACCAGATCGCGCACCGCCTCACCGGCATGGATGATGAACAAAACGGCGGGAATAAGCACGGCGGCCAGACAGAGGTTTATGGTGAGCAGGAACTGGCCAATCGTCTGGGGATCGTCTTTGTATTCGTAATAGAACCGCGTCTGGGCGTTTTGCAGCCCAAGCATGAAGA
>SKRY01000409.1 GCA_007118235.1 Candidatus Hydrogenedentota bacterium
GCTCTTATCCCGTAAACCGCAGGAGGTGATACTGCTTCTTGCCTTTGCGGATGACCGCCATGGTGTCCGTGATGAGCGCGTTTTCGTTCAACTCGGCGCTTTCCTCCGCGACCCGTTCGTTGTTCAGATAGAGGCCGCCGTTTTGGATGAGGCGCCGCGCTTCTCCCTTGCTTTTGACCACGCCGCTATCCACCAGCACCTCCACTAGGGGCCGGCCTTCGCCGAGTTCAGCGCGGGGACGCTCGGCCGAGGGCGCTTCGCTGAAGACATCCTCGAGGGTGGCCGCGTCCAGCCCGCGAATGTCGCCGCCGAACAGGGCGTTCGAGGCCTTGATGGCCTTCTGCAACTCATCCTCGCCGTGCACCCAGCGGGTGACTTCTTCCGCGAGTTTGTACTGCGCGGCGCGCCGTTCCGGGGCTTCTTCCACGCTCTTGGCCAGCTCTTCGATGGCCTCCTTGTCGAGGAAAGTGAAGTAGCGCAAGTATTTCACCACATCGGCGTCCGGCGCGTTGACCCAAAACTGATAGAACTTGTAGGGCGAGGTCCGCTCCGGACTGAGCCACACGGTTCCGGCTTCCGTCTTGCCGAACTTGCCGCCATCCGCCTTGGTCACGAGCGGAAACGTGAGGCCAAAGGTTTCCACGCCTTCTCGCAACCGGCGCGTGAGGTCCATCCCCGCCACGATGTTGCCCCACTGGTCACTGCCGCCGATCTGCAACCGGCAACCCTCGGTGTCGTAGAGGTGAAGGAAGTCGTAGGATTGGAGCAGTGTGTAGGAAAACTCCGTGTAGGACATGCCGTGGCCGCGATCTTCCAAGCGCTGGCGCACCGAGTCGCGGGAGAGCAAGACGTTCACCGAGAAGAGCTTGCCTATATCGCGGAGGAATTCCAGGAGCCCCCATTGGCCGAGCCAGTCCGCGTTGTTGCAGACTTTTGCCGCGTTCTCGCCGGTGAAATCGAGAAACCGGTCCAATTGCGCGCCGATGCCCGCCACATTGACCTCAATCGCCTCCGTGCTCAGCAGTCGACGCTCCTCGCTCTTGCCGCTGGGATCGCCGATAAGCCCCGTGGCGCCGCCCACCAGCGCGATGGGCCGGTGGCCGTGGCGTTGAAAGTGGCATAGGCCCTTTATCGCGAGGAGATGCCCGATGTGAAGGCTCTCCGCCGTCGGGTCAAACCCGCAATAGACCACAAAACGTTCGCTTGAAAGGCGGGTGGAGAGTTCGTCATGCGTGGCTTGGTTGACCATGCCACGCCACTGTAATTCGTCAAAGACAGACATTGCTTTTGGCTCCGTGAAGACAGGCCGCGCCCCAAGGACATGCCGTCATCGGGTGCGGGAAGTTTCATCTAGGTTACGGGAAGGAAAGCGGAAAACGCTTGGGCTCAACTGTACGCGCCGCGGACGCGCGCCGCGTCCGCGGAAAATCCTCCAAGCCCTTGCGTCATTGCGGAAATCATGAGTAGAGTCTATCACACGCTTTTCAGCCCCGCAAGACGCCCAAACCATATGACATGCCAACGCGCGGCCTCAATGCGCCGCCGGGAGCGGGTAGTTGAATCAAACCCGGCGGTTGTCGTAGAGTGCCTCCCGCGCGTTGGAGCGCGGAGATGATGCAAGGGACATGCCCCATATCAAAGGGGTTAGCCATGAAAGAACAACGTGACATGACATGGTTCGCGACACAGCGAGGGTGGTGTTCATTTCTTTTCCTTGGATTGTGCCTAATGGCGCTAACGGGCTGCGCGTCCGACGACGATTCGCGCACGGTCCTCCGCTTGGCCCATGGGCTGGACACCAGCCATCCCGTGCACGGGGGCATGGAGGTGTTCGCGCAGGAAGTGGAGAGCCGGACCAATGGCGAAGTCCGGATCATTATCTACCCCAATGAACAATTGGGCAGCGAGCGGGAATGCCTCGAACTCCTCCAGCTTGGCGCGTTGGACATCACGAAGTCATCCACCGCGATTCTAGACGCCTTCATCGAGGAATACGCCGTGTTCGGCTTGCCGTACGTGTTCCGGGGCGACGAACACATGTGGGCGGTGTTGGAAGGCGAGGTGGGCCAGGAGATCCTGGAATCGGGCCGGGACGTCAACCTCCTTGGCCTGTGCTATTACGATGCCGGCGCACGCAGCTTTTACACCACGCGGCATCCCATCCACCAGCCCAGCGATCTCCAGGGCCTGAGCATCCGGGTTCAACAGAGCGACATGGCCATCCGCATGGTGCGGGCCATGGGCGGCTCGCCGACGCCCGTGAGCTGGGGCGAGTTGTATTCGGCGCTCCAACAGGGCGTGGTGGATGGCGCCGAGAACAATCCCCCGAGCTTCTACACGTCAAACCACTATGAGGTCTGCCGCTATTACACCCTTGACGAACATCAGCGGGTCCCGGATGTGTTGTTGATTCGGCCGGCCGTGTTCGACGGGCTGTCGGATGAACATCAACAAGCCTTTCGGGAAGCGGCGGAGGTCTCGGTGGCCTATCAGCGCGAGTTGTGGCGGGAGGACCAGGACAAGGCCCTCGCCGCCGTGGAAGAGGCCGGGGTGACCATCATCGAACCCGACATCAGCGAGTTTCAAGAGGCGGTGCAACCGCTTTGGGCCATGTTCGAGGGGACCGTCATTGGGGACCTCGCCGAACGGGTCGAAGCGGTTCCCGGAGACTAAAGGACAGGGGGATGAACGCGCTTCTGCACATAAAACGGGGACTGGATTGGGCGCTGGAGCTGCTTGTCATCGTCGTGTTCGGGATCCTTGTCGTGGCGGTCCTGTGGCAAGTGGCCGCCCGGTTCATTCTGGGCGATCCCAGCGATTGGACCGAGGAGTTGGCCACCTTCCTCATGATTTGGGTGGGCCTCCTGGGGGCTTGCGTGGCCTTGCGGCGGAAGGCTCATCTCGGTATTGATTATCTGGTGAGTAAGCTGTCCGTCCGGAACCGCGCCTACACCGATATATTGACCTATTTCATCGTGGCCGCTTTCTCGGCCTCCGTGCTTATGTATGGCGGGGGCGCCGTGGTCCGGCTGGTGTGGACCACGGGCCAAGTCAGTCCCGCGCTTGGTCTGCGCATGGCGTATGTCTATCTGGCCTTGCCCGTCAGCGGCTTTTTCTTGACACTGTACAGCTTGGCGTTGGCCTATGAGGCCTTCTTGGGGATGCGCGGGGAAACGCAGGTGGCGGAAGCGGAAATGGAACGCGTTATCGAGTAACCTTTCGGTGGCCATGGGCCGCGGGGGTAACGAGGCGTAACGAAGACAGGGGAACGTGATGAGTCTTCCATTTGCCATACTGGTGATCGTGTTTGTGGTGCTGCTGGCCTTGAATGTGCCCGTGGCGTTCGCCATCGGAGCCGCCACCTTGCTGGCGATCATGGCGATTGGCGACATACCCGCCTTCGCCCTTGAGGCGCACCGAATCGCCACGGGCATCGAGAGTTTCACCCTCCTCGCCATTCCCTTCTTTATACTGTCCGGGCTGATCATGGGACAAGGCGGCATCGCCCGGCGGCTCATTGATTTGGCCAATGCCACCGTGGGTGGGTTTCGCGGAGGGCTCGCGCAGGTCAACGTGGTCACCTGTATGATGTTTGGCGCCATTTCCGGCTCGGCCACCGCCGCGGTCTCTTCCGTGGGCGGATTCATGATCCCCGCCATGAACGAGAGGGGCTACGATCGTGATTTCAACGCCAGCTTGACCATCACGTCGGCGACGACGGGCCTCTTGATACCGCCGAGCAACATCATGATCGTCTACTCGCTGGCCACGGGCGGGGCCGTGTCGGTGGCGCGCATCTTTTTCGCGGGCATTCTGCCGGGAATCCTTACCGGGGTGGCGCTGATGATCACCGCCGCCATCATTTCCATTCGGCGCAACTACGGCCAGGCCGAGGGCATCGATATACGGGAGGTGTTCATCCGGGCCATCAAGGCCGTGCCGGCGTTGCTCCTCATCATCATTGTTCTTGGCGGCATTCTCGGCGGTATCTTCACCGCGACCGAGGCCTCCGCCGTGGCCGTGTTGTACGCTTGGGTTCTCGCGCAGTTCGTCTACAAGGAAATCCGGTGGAAGGACTTGCCCGGTCTTCTTCTGCAAGCCGGGGTGACGACCTCCGTGGTGATGCTGCTCATCGGAACCTCCATGGCCATGTCGTGGGTCCTCGCCTATGAACAGATCCCTCAGGATCTCTCCGCGTACATGCTGACCATATCGGATAATCCCTACGTCATTCTGCTCATCATTACCGCGATCTTGCTGGCCGTGGGCACCTTCATGGACATGACGCCCGCGGTTCTTATCTTCACCCCGCTCCTGTTGCCCGTCGTGACGGACCTCGGCATGGACCCCACTCATTTCGGCATCGTCATGATTATGAACCTGTGCATTGGCATATGCACGCCGCCCGTCGGCACGGCCCTCTTCCTGGGCTGCGGCATCGCCAAGACCACCGTGTCCAACGTCATCAGGCCGTTGCTGCCCTTCTTCGGGGCCATGCTCATCGTGCTCCTGCTGGTGCTGTATATCGAACAGATCTCCATGTTCCTTCCGAATCTGCTCGACCTGTAGCAGGGCCGAACGTGGCGTCGCAGCCCATGCCTCTTGCTTGCGGTGCGTTCTAGCCGCGGGCCTCCACGTGTCATCCTTGCGTCAAATCGGGACCGCGAAGCCGGTTGGATTCCCGGCCGAGGCGGGATTAAGGGCAGGTATCCCGCACCGTTTCCATAGGTGGCTGCGGACGGCACTGAAAGCCGCCTTTTCTTTTTGTGGCGGAATCCCTTGTGGGATTGACGATGTGGGGGAGGGGGGAGAGCCAAGCTTTTCGCTTTTGCGTTTTTGGCGCGCCGATGTCTCCAAGGACATGCCTCGAAAAAAAGCAAGACCAAGCGGCGTATTGCGCGCTTGGTCTTGCTTGACAGGCGGCGGAAAGGGGGACCTACCGCCCGCTTAACGTTGTCTTGGGTTTTGTTTCACGACTATTTGCCGTAAACCTCGACCTCAATCCAGTGGTTCCGGTTATTCCAATCGTTGCCGTTGCTCCAGAGCCGCACGTACCGAGCCGATACGCCCTCGGCGTCGATGAGCCGGCCTTGGTGCGTGGTGATGTACTCGGGATCCTCGCCCTCGCCGAAGCCCAGGTTATCGGAGTAGTCGTTGTTGAAAAGGATGGTCACGTCCTCTTCGAACTCGGGGTCGTTGGAGACCTGAACCACGACGTCGAAATACACCCGCTCGGATTCAAAGAACTGCCAGAACAGGAGGGCGTAGATCTCGTACTCATCCTCGAGATCGATCTGAATCCATTGAGGCCCGTCCGGCAGCTCGACCACCTGATCCGGGTCATAGGACTTCTGGCCATTCACCAAGTCTTGCAGCTCATTGTAGCGCGGCTCCGTGCTGGCGCTTACGGGCTTTTCGAAGGCCACATTTTCCACGCCCTCGGGCACGTAGAAATCGGGCCGCCTCTGCCAGGACAGCGGCTCGAGCCGGGGGGACGTGTAATTGAGCGGCGACCCCGAATAGGAGGGATCAGGCAGTTCGTAGTCCAGAACGACCATGCCCTCGGGCGGTCCTTCGTCTTCTTCGGCATGAGCCGCCAGTGAAAATCCTGCGCCAAAAGCGCAAAGCGCTACCAAGGCCGTCCATGAAAGTGCATGTTTCCAAAATGGTGTGTTGTGGTGCATCGTTGTCATCCTCTACTGGTTTGTTGTCAGGCATGCAACCAACTCGAAATTACAGCCTTTGTGCTCGAACCGTTCGGTTGTTATAGCATACCCCGAGCCCTGATTCAAACGGATACTGGCCGCCGCGGCCGCGTCAGGGCTTGCGAGGCCCAGCTGCCAGAGCTATCGAATAAGACGGCGCCCAAGGGGCAATTATTCACCTAGGGAGACCCGGCTAAATGCGGACACGGCCCTCAAGCGCGTGGGAAAGGGTTGCGTCGTCGGCGTATTCCA
>SKRY01000476.1 GCA_007118235.1 Candidatus Hydrogenedentota bacterium
ATGGAGGCCGCACGGCGACGTTGGTGTTGCCCCTGGATTTCACAGCCGAGGCGGAAATAGGCCGCCTTGACCCCTTGGGCATGACCCGGCCGATCAACTACGTGCTTCGGGCGCGGACGGTGAGGTTGCGCGAGGGCGCGGAGCCACCATTTGAGCTTGGCGATATCGTGAGCGTGGATTCCACGCCATCGAACTATACATTCGCGGTGGCGCCGGGCGCGATCGGGCATTACGTGGATTGGCCGGATGCGCCGGATGATCAGCCCATCAAGCTGCTGGAAGTGGATTGATGTGGGCAAGAAGGAATTCGCTTCATGCGGGCATTCTGTGCCACAATGCGTTGTTCCAAAAACGCGGGACGCGCCCGTTGGCGCTTGGAACGCGTTCGGAAACGGAGCGTCGTCACATGCAAATAGTCTTGACACTCTTCGACACGCTTTATTACAATGTCTCACGGAGCCAATCATATACGCGCGCCAAAGCGCGCGAAACTGGCGCCGGAAGCGCCAGTGTGGCGTAGGCCACTCACGAGGGTAGATTCATGGCTAAAGGATCAAAGAGCCGTTCAAAGCGCCTTGTGCTGGACATAGGAACCAGCGCCGTCAGGTTGTGTGAACTGACGCCCACTAGGGAAGGCTTGCAAGTAACCCGCTATCTCCAGCGGGAGATCCCCTTGGACCCCGAGCTGGACAAGGAATCCAAGGAGCAGGCGCGCAAGCAGGCCCTGCAAGAATTGTTGAAGGAGTCCCGCGTTCGCACGCGCAAGACCATCTTCGGCATTCCCGGCCAGTCCGTGTTTACAAGGACGCGCGCGTTGCCCCCCGTGCCCGAGCACAAGGTGACGCAGATCGTCCGGTACGAGATCCAGCAACAAATTCCCTTCTCCCTCGATCAGATCGCCCTCGACTACCAAGTCCTCAGCCGGACGGAAGCCGGCGGCTACGATGTGCTCATGACCGCCAGCAAAGAGGACGTGGTCGAGCGGTACATTGATTTGATCAAGAGCGTGAAACGCAGCGTCGACACGGTGGACATTTGCCCCTTGGCCGCTTACAACTGGGTCAAGCAAACCGGCCAGTTCGGCGAGCAGGGCGAGTGCGTGGCCATGGTGGATATCGGCGCCAAGACCACGGACATCGTGATCGAGGCGGGCAACCAGTTCCGTTTCACCCGCAGCTTGAACATCGGGGGGAACGACGTCACGCAAGCCATCGCGCAGGCTTTTGGCAAGAGCTTCGCCGAGGCCGAGCGGGTCAAGCGGGAGCATGCGTTCGCCCCGACCGGCGATCCCAAGAAAGATGGTAAGGGCGGCGAGGCCGTGGGCCAGGTGTTGGGCCGGTTAGTCAATGACATCGGCCGATCCTTCACGTATTTCCGGTCGCAGCCCGGCGGCATGTCCGTGAACCGCGTGTTGTTGTGCGGCGGCGGCGCGAGCCTGCGCAATATCGCCCCGTACCTGCAGCGCGAACTCGGCGTGGAGGCGCGGCTGCTCCAACCGTTGGCTGGACTTTCCGTGGCCCCGGGCGCGCAGGACATTAACCAGCATCCCGAGCGCGCTGTAACGGCGCTTGGATTGGCGTTGCGCGCCGTGGCCGGAGCGCCGCTCGAAATCAACCTCATCCCGCCGCGCGTCCAAGAGATGACCCGGAGCAAGGAACAGGTCCTCTACTGGGGCCTTTCGCTGGCGACGCTGGCGTTGATCCTGGCGACGATCATCCCCGTGCATGCAGCCCAAGATCAGGCCGTGCGGGAGGGGATTGAAAATTTACAGGCCGGCCTGCGGAATTTCGCGCCCGAGCTGGCCGCGCCGGGCGTGAGTCCCACGGCGCGTTCGGAAGTGGAACAGGAATTCGAGCAAATCAGTTCGCGCGTTGAACAATACCGGTCGCAAGTACAGCAACTCGACGACAAGTATCAGGACCGTCTGTTCTGGACGCCCATGATCGCGATTCTCAACGATCATCGGCCAGAGGGTATGTGGTTCAGCCAAATGTCCAGCACCTACATTGGTGAAGGCGCCCAACAGATGCAACAGGATCCCTTTGGCGGCGGCATGGGCATGGGAGGCCGCGGTCAACGTCCAGGTTATATCCAAAGCACCGGTTTCCCGGGTATCGCACCGGGCGGCGGACGCCGTGGGGGCATGATGGGCGAGATGGGCGGCGGCATGGGTGGTATGGGCGCCGATATGGACCGCATGGGCGGCATGGCGGATCCCGATCAGATGCAGGCCCAAGCCCCGCCCCAGCCCAACGGTGTGATTGTCCAAGGGGTGGCCCGTGATTGGGAACGAATCCTGGAGTTTGTCCAGTCGTTGCGTGATTCCGGCATATTCGTGGACGGCGGCGTTCATTTCAGTGAAGCCTTTGCCGACGTGGTTTACGAGTCCGAACTGTACAACCTGCGCATCATGGACGATACGGGCCGCGACGGCATGATGGGTGGCGGAGGCGGAGGGTTCGGCGGCGGCATGGGCGGCATGGGCGGCCGCGATGACCGGCGCTTCAGGGAAACGCGATACAGGATGTTCCGTGTGGACTTGCAGTTTGCCGGGGACGCCCCGGACGACATCACCGGCGGCATGGACGAAGGCGGGCCCGGCATGGGGCCCGATGGCCCTGGTCCGATGGAAGGGCCCGGCATGGGGCCCGATGGCCCCGGCTCGATGGAAGGACCGGGTGGTCCGGATCCATTGGGCGGCCTTGACGGACCGGACGAAGGCGGCCCGGAAGCCCCCGGCGAACCGGACGTTGGACTGGGATTGTAACAGGTTGAAAAAGGTCCTGTCATGAATATATACAAGATTGCTCCAATCGTCATGGTGCTGCTATTTGGGCTCGCCTTGCTCGGCGGGTGGCAGTTCTATTACCGGGAATGGGCGGAGCAATACGCCGAGAACCAACAACACCTAAACGCGCTGGAGCAAAAGCTCAACACGCTTCAGAGCACGTTTGAGGCGGCGGACGGCGGCGCGGTCGAGCCGGAGTTCGTCATCGCGCGGTGGCGCGAGGCCGTTGAGCCGTGGTCCCAGGCGCTTGCGCAACGGGCCAGCTTTTTCGAGATTGAGGCCCTGCCCGACGAACCGCTGGTTCCCGAGGATGTGACGCCGCGCTTCTATTACGAGGAGCGCATCGAGGAGAAGACCGAGGAACTTTACCGGTATGCATGGCAGAACAACTGCGCCATTCCGCAAACCACATTTGGCGTGCCGTCGCGCGACCAAGTGGCTGGGCAACAGGTGAACCGCGAGTATGCCGAGAGTTGGCTGCGCCGGTTCAATTTCGGTGCGTCCGTTATGCGGCATCTCATCGACGCCAATGCCCTGCAGATTAATGAACTTGAGGTGTGGCCGCCGCGCACGGAGTACGGCATGCTGCAAATGCGTACCGTCGGCGCGTTCTTCTACATGCGTATCGACGACCTGGTGCGGATGTTGGATTCGTTCGGGCGGGGAGACCAGTATTACACCGTGGACGGACTGCGGATCACCAACAGCCAGTTGATTGCTCAGCGGAACCCGCCGCTTCAAGTGGAGATGTTGCTCACGCAAGCGCGCTTCCTAGCGGACGAGGATGAAAGGGCGGCGGCCGCCACGCGCACGGCTCAGCGGGATGAGCGTGGAGGTATGTACGGAGACCCGTTCGATGACCCGTTCGGAGATCCTTTCATGGACGGCCCACCGGCCAGGCAACAGCAACAGCAGCAGCAGCAACAACAGCAGGATGACGGCGGCTGGCTGCAATGGCTGTGGCCGTTTTAATGGAGCCCGCCCCGCGAAGAAAGGCTCGGAAGACGTTGGGCGGTGGCGGTAAGTGACCTGCGGCGGCCGGACCTTTGGGTGCGAGGGCGGTATGGCGTTGAATGAGACGATAATGAATAAGGGGGCTTCGTGAACAAGCTGGTGGATATAGTCTGGAAGACCGGACGCTGGATTTGGGACAACAAGGAGCGAGCGGTTCTTGGGGTTCTGGTAATCGCCTTGCTCGTCTGCGTGTATATCGTCATCGATCCGCCAGCCACCGAGCCCGTGCCGCCGCCGCCGCCGCCCCGGGCGCAAGGGGAGGTCGATGTTCCCGAGCCTCCCGCGGCCCCGCCAGAGCCGATCCAGCCCGATTACGATTTGGATGAACTGGTAACGCAAAACCCGTTCTGGGCGAATCCGCGGTAAAGGTTACAGAGGGGTATCAACCGAGATGAACGTGGCTAAAGCGCCAGTGGCATAAACCATACCATCGCGCGAGACAACCAGATGGGGAATACACAGCTGGGCGAGCCGGAGGGGATCGTCCGAGACCGGGACGCACGCGGCCGCTTGTGGGGAGGAACATAGCTTTGAATGACACTATTTGCTCCACGTCAATGGGGATAATGGGACGATTGATTTTTCTTGGAAGGAACTGGGGCGGAGTCTCACCTTGCGTCAACCCTGCTTGGGGAGTGAACGCCATCCAAACACGCAGTTTAATCCACCAATTCCGGGAGGACGAAATGAAAACGTGGTTGCGGCGCTTTGTATCCGCTAAAGTCTGTGTGGGTATTCTAGTGGGGCTGTTGGCGGCGGGGTTCGCCCCGTTGGCCGTGGCGCAAGACGCGGGAGATTTCCAGCCGGTTCCAGTGGATGCCATGGACCTGGACGCTCCCCAGAGGATCGGCGGAGATGAGGCCGATCAGATTTTCCAGCAGGGGGTCGTCTTGTACCAAGAGGGCGCGTATCAAAACGCCATCAATCATTTTGATCGCGTCTTGGCGCTCGACCCCGATCACGAAGAGGCGGCGTCCTATCGCGCGGCCGCGCAGGGCCGGCGTGGCGGCGCAAGCCCACAAGCCGGGGCCCGGGAAGGTGGAGACGCGTCCTTCGAGATTGTGGATCCCGATGATCTCCCCCGGTCGCCCGAGGAATTGCCGGTGAGTCCGGAAGCGCAACGGGTCCAGCGGGTCAACGAGTTGCTTCAGGTAGGTAAGCTCTACATGGAGCACCAGCAGTTTGACCGTGCGGTGGAGTTCTTTAACCAAGCGCTCATGATCGCGCCGGATCACCGGGAAGCCACGGACCTGCTTCATGAAGCGACGTTGGCCGCGGGCGAGCAACGGCTTGATCGGAGCCGGGAAGAAACGCGCGAGGATGTGTTGCGTATCCGCGAAGGCATCGAGGACATGAAACGGCTCCCCGACGGCGCGGACTACCGGGGGATCAGCGATCACCGGTTCCGTGTTCCCGTTATCGAGGAAGAGTACGAAGAGGCCGACGTTCCGATTGACGCTGATGTTGAGCGTATTCTTGACTCGTTTGTGTCGGTTGAATTCGAGAATGAACACATTGAAGTCATCCTCGAGTTCGTTTCGGAGTTCGCTGGAATTAATATCGTTCTCGACCACCGGGTGGTGATGCCGGAGGTCGAGGATCCCCCGGAGTGGGAGGCCGAGCAGCCCGACCAGTTCCAGCCAGGCCCTGGCATGGGCGGCCCGGGGATGGGCGGCCCGGGGATGGGCGGCCCCGGCATGGGCGGCCCCGGCATGGGCGGCGGCATGTATGGCGGCGGCATGTATGATGAAGGTATGTACGGCGGGGGGCCGCAACAACAGTTTGGCCCGCAACAACAGTTCGCCATGTCAGCACAAGCCCAAGGGTACGCCACGGACGGTATGGTGCCGTATATTCGCTTGGAGGATGTGACGCTTCGCCAAGCGTTGCGCGCGCTGCTGCGTCCGTTGAATCTGGATTTCGCCATCCAACCGGGTTTCGTGTGGGTTAGCACGAACGAACGCCTGCGTTTCGAGTCGTTTGAGGAATTGGAAACCCGCTACTACGAGCTGCGCAACGCGGGCGCCGAAACCATGTTCAAGGTTGTCGTTCAGAACGTTGGCGGCATGCAAGGTCAGTTCGGCATGGGCGGCGGCGGTGGTTTTGGCGGCGGCGGTTTCGGCGGCCCGGGCGGCTTTGGTGG
>SKRY01000159.1 GCA_007118235.1 Candidatus Hydrogenedentota bacterium
AACGACGTGTCGCCGATGTACATCGCCGGCCGTTTGCGGACCGCTTCCAGGCCCTCGAGCACCTTAATCGAACCAGCATTATAAGCCACTTCAGCCATGGGAGTTACCTCGATTCAGTTCAAGGGGGAATACAAAAGGCACACAACGTGCCGCCATTATAGCAATTGAGACGGGGTAGCGCAAGTTGTCGGCGCAATATTTTGCGCTTTCTCGGAAAGAAGACCCTGCATGTTGCGGCGTGCCGGCCTTTCGCCACTAGACCATGGGGAATTCATTCCTCCCGAAGCTTGAGGAAGACGTCATGGACCAATTCATGGCCCGCCATGCGGTTGATTCGCGCGATCAACCCCCACTTGTGATAGGCGAACTTGTGCATCCAAACCGGGCTGTCCACCTCGATGGTGAGGACATTCCTGCGGATGTGCCGGGGCATGCCATGCGCCGCCAAGGAGCCCGCCACCTCGGGCCAGCGCTCCCAGATGCGGGCCTGCTCCAACTGCTGGCCCAGGTTCGACGATTTCTTGAGCCGCTCAAGGATCTCGCCGGCCGATGTGATCTCATCTCCGCGCAAGGCAGCCTCCGTCAATAACAAACTGGGCGTCCGCCGCCTCGAAGGCCGGGTTCCCGCCATCGTTCTCGGTGGTGGTTAGGATGCATTGGACGCCCGGCGGCACGGCCTCCAGCAAACGCCGCGATCGCTTCGCATCCAGTTCCGACAGGACATCGTCCAGCATGAGCAAAGGGTATTCTCCCGTGCGCGCCTGTATCAACGCAACCTCGGCCAGCTTCAGCGCCAACGCCGCCGTGCGCTGCTGTCCTTGCGAGGCGTAATTCCGCGCGGGCCGGTCTTCCAACACCAGCTCCAGGTCATCGCGGTGCGGCCCGCGATTCGTGGCGCCCCGCTTGATGTCCCCCTGCCGGGCCTTGCGAAGCGCCTTTTCAAGCCCAGTATCCAACAAGACGTTGGGGGCATAGACGGCCGTCATCTCCTCGCCGCCCGCGATACAAGCATGCGCCTGCCGGGCATGTTCGTTCAACTCCTCCACGAAGCGGCCGCGCTCTTCAATGAGGACCGCCCCATACTGAACCAACTGGGCGTCCCACACGTCCAGCAGGGCTTCATCCGGTTTCTCGCCGCGCAGCAGTTCGTTGCGTTGCCGCAGGCTCTCCCGGTAGCGCTGCAACGCGTGGAGATAGCGGGAACTCAACTGCGACAACTCCATGTCCAGGAACCGCCTCCGCAACGCCCCCGCGCCCCGAATCAAGGCGACGTCCTCCGGGGCGAAGAAGACCACGTTGACCTTGCCCAGGATGTCGCTCACCCGGTCCTGCGTCACCCCGTTCACCTTGAAGCGCTTCGCGTTGCGCCACCAGTTCACCTCCATGTGCAGGGACTGGCTGCTCCGCTGAAACGCGCCCCGGATGCGAAAGCCCTCGGCATCCCGCTGGACCAGCTCCCGCTCGGTATTCGTCCGATGGCTGCGCGCGGTCACCAGAAACAAGACCGCCTCCAACACGGAGGTCTTTCCTTGCGCATTATCCCCCCGCAAGATATTCACCCCCGGCGCCGGTTCGAAGGTCAACGGCGCCAGGCAGCGGAATCCTTCCGCGGTGAGGGTGGCGAGATGCATGCGATCCTTTCCAAGATTGGGGACCTTTCGGCTGGGGATGCGGCAGCGGGGTCCGGACGATCAGCCGCGTCCGCTGATGATAGAAGCCTGGACACCGCAAAGGCAAGCCGGTAGTGATGGCGGCCGACCGGGACGCCTGGCTAAAAGTTGCTCATATATGACCAACAAAATATCATACGCGCATTCATTTTCGTCACTCAGTCAAAGGCGGGGCGTATGCCGCGGGAGTGGCTATCACCTTTTAAGTGTCTGATGTATAATGAGTTATGGGATTCAGGCGCTGTCTGTGCGTCATTGGCACATAATTTGCTTATTCTTTGTATCCATCTATTGCGATACGCCGGGCGGCGCGGAGATTCAGGAGGGGGGCTGTCACACACATGAACACCAATGCTCTGGGGGGAAGGGGGCGTTGTATGGCGGCGCCCGTGCGCGTACTCTGCGTCAGTGGTTCCGCTTCTGATTTGGCCCCTGTTCGCAAGGCGCTGGAGTGCGCCTCCTTTCCCGTTGAGATCCTCCCCGCCCTAACGCCGGAGGAGCTGACGCACCGGCTTTCCGAAGCAACCCATGACGCCGTGATCGCCGATGCCGACGCCCCGTGGGTTAAGGTGGAGGAGATACTGGACCTGATTACGGATGCGCCGGTCATTCTTGTGGCGGCCAACGGGGCGGAAGGCCTCCTCATTGAGGCGCTTGAGCGCGGCGCCTCGGACTACATCCCTAAACATCCTCCACACATCCACCGCCTGCCCAAGAGCCTTGAGAACCTGCTCGAAACACGGCGGCTTAGACAGGAAAAGACCCAGGCCGAGGCGTCTCTCGCGCATCTCTTGGAGTACATCCCCGGGGCTGTCATTTCCACGGATGGCGAACTTCGAATCACGGGCTGGAATCCCGGCGCCGCAACGCTCTACGGCTGGGAGGAATCCGAGGTCCTGGGCAAGCCGTTGCCGCCTCTACTCGGGCAGTCCGGAGCGGAATCCTGGGATGCGCCGTTTTGGCGGGAAGTGTTGGCGGGTTCCGGCTGGGAAGGCCGGGCCGAACACCGCCGAAAGAACGGGGCTCTCCTCCGGGTTCACAGTTCCATCACCGTCACGCGCGGCCCCGTTGGCCAGGTGAAAGGGGTGACCCTGGTCCAACGCGACGAAACCGAGGCCTGGCGGCAGGAGCAGTACCGCGCCGCCGAACTCCTGATCAACCGGGCGATGGTGGAGACCGCCAGCCTGGACCACTTGGTCTCGCGGTTTCTTGGCCAGATCGGGCGGGGGTTCGGCTGGGACAACGCTGAACTCTGGATGGTTGAACGCAACGCCGGTGTGTTGCGCCTGAGTCACACGTGGGCGGGCGAGACCCTACAAGCGGACAGCGTGGCCATTGACGCCGCTTCGTCGAGCGTTATCCAGCCGGGAGAGGGCATTGCGGGAACCGTGTGGGCGACGGGCGAACCGGTGGCCGTGGAGGATGTGACCAAGGACCCACGCTATCGTCCTTGGCCCGCGGCTCAGGAAGCAGACCTACGCGGAGCGACATTCTTGCCCGTCACCACGGGGCGCGAGTTCGTGGGCGTATTGGCGTTTTATTGCCGTGCGCGCGCCGTGCCAGGGGGAGCGGGATTACGGACGCTTCGGCGGCTGGCGCGGCAACTGGGGTGCTTCATCGAACGGCGGCGGATGGAAGAAGCGCTGGCGGAGAGCAAGGAACGCCTGGATCTCGCGTTGTCGGCGTCGGGTATGGTGAGCTGGGTCTGGGAAGGCGCCACGACACGCGCCATGCCGCAAGAGCGATATGAAGCGCTTACCGGGCTTTCCGCGGATTGCGGTTTTGAAGCGTTCATGCAAGCCGTGCATCCGGAAGACCAAGAAAAGGTGCGCGAGGCCTTGAACGACGCCATGAAGACCGGTAGTTGCTCCGTCGAGTTTCGCTTGCTTCATCCCGACGGAACCACCCGCTGGATTCGGGACTACGGCACCGTGACGTACAGTGATGAAGGCGTTCCCGTGCGTGTGGGCGGCGTGTTTATGGATATCACCGAGCAAAGGGCGGTGCAAGACGCATTGGAAGAAGAGCGCAACAGTCTGCGCGCGCTCGTTGACACGATCCCCGGGTTCGTCTATTTCAAGGATCGACAACACCGTTTTGGAACCGTGAACTGGGAGGCCGTACGGTTCACCGGCGCCGCCAGCAAGACCAGCATAGAGGGCAAGACGGATTACGACTTCTTCCCCGAACACATCGCCGCTGAGTATATTGCCGAAGAGCGGGACCTCATGGCTACGGGCAAGGCCTTGTTGGAGCGCATCGACCCCTTGGCCGGTCCCCACGGAGAGACGCGGTGGGTGCTTACAAGAAAGACCCCGTTGAAGGACAGCGCGGGCCGGGTCCGCGGACTTGTGGGGATCGGGACCGATATCACCGAACAGGTCGCCGCCAGCCAAGAGCAAGAGCGTCTCATTGGCTGTTTGAATGAACGTATCAAGGAACTCAGTACGATTCGTACGGTCCGGGATCTGATTGAAGAGTATGCCGAATCCAGCCTGGATGAGTTGATGCCGCGGATCGCCGAGGCGCTTCCTCTTGGCCTGCGGTATCCGGAGAAGATGGCGGTTCAGATCCGCGTCGGGGATCGAACGGCGGAGTCGGCCGGATTCTTGGACACGGAGCCCGCGCGTTACATGGAGTTCGTCACGGCGGATGGCGAGGAGCAGGGGCATGTCAAGGTGGTCTGGCGGGAGCCTCCCCCCGAGGGATGCCCCGCCTTTCTGTCCGAGGAAGAGCAACTCGTTGACCACGTCACCCGGACCCTGGCGGGTCATGTGTCGCGGCGTCTCGCCGAGGCTCGGTATGCCGCCGAGCGCCAGCTTACCGAGCACATGATGAACAACCTGCCGGGATGGGTGTTCCTGGTCAGCCGGGATGGCCACTATGTGCGCTTGAACCGGCGCTTCGCCGAGGCCACCGGCTACACCAATGGCGAACTCTGGGGCATGGATTACACGGAAGTCGTGGCGCCCCCCGACAAGGAAGCCGTTGTTCGGGCGTTTCACAAGGTCTTCGACGAGGGATACGCGGAAGTGGAGGCGCGCATCACAAGGAAGAACGGAGAAACCGTACCGTATCTTTTTGTGGTGAGCCGGGTAACGCTTGAGGACGAACCGTATCTGCTGGGGTTTGGATTGGACATCTCCCAACGCCGAAAGGTGGAGGAAGACAACCGCCTATTGCGTTCGGCCGTCGAGAACGCCACCGAAGCCATCATTCTCACGGAGGGGCGCACCGAGGCGCCCGGACCCCGGATTGTCTACGCGAACAACGCGTTTCTTCGGATGACCGGTTACCCCCGTGAAGAAGTGGTGGGGCGGCGGCCCCGGTTCGTCATCGGACCCAAGACGGATATGCGGGTTATCCGGGAGTTGCGGGATCATCTCCGCGAGGGGCGTGAGTTCTCCGGGGAAACCACGAACTACCGCAAGGACCGGACGGAGTTCCTTTCCGAGTGGTCCGTGGCTCCCGTGTGCGACCCAAGCGGCGAGAAGACTCATTTCGTGGCCATCCTGCGGGACGTGACGGAACGGCGGCGCCTGGAGAGCCAGCTTTGGAGCAGTATGCGGCTTGACTCCATCGGCCGCCTGGCGGGTGGCGTGGCGCATGATTTCAACAACCTGCTGGCGGTCATCATGGGCTACAGCGAACTCGTGGCCTGTTCCCTGGCGGAAGACAGCCCCATAGCTAGCGACATTGAAGACATTCGGCAGGCGGCGAAGCGCGGGGGCAACCTGACGCGGCAACTCCTCGCCTTCAGCCGCCGGCAAGTGCTTACCCGGCGGGTTATTCAGCTCAACGAAGTCGTCATTCACATGGAGCGGATGTTGACACGGATCATTGGGGCGGACATCGAGCTGCAACTGGCGCTGGCGGAAGGGCTGTGGCCCGCCAAGCTGGACATCGCCCAGATGGAGCAGGTGATCCTCAATCTGGTGGTGAATGCGCGCGAGGCCATGCCAAGAGGCGGACGGCTCGTCATCGAAACGGCCAACGCGGAGGTGGATGACACCTACGCCCGCCGCCGGCCTTCCATCATGCCGGGCCGGCATATCATGCTCACCGTAAGCGACACCGGGACAGGGATGGACAAGGCCACGGCCGACAACATCTTTGAACCGTTCTTCACCACAAAGGAGCAGAGTCAAGGAGCGGGGTTGGGATTGGCCACCGTGTATGGTATCGTGAAACAGAGTGGCGGAGACATCTGGGTCTACAGCGAACCCGGCAAGGGGTCGTCGTTCAAGATGCTTTTTCCCGCCGCTTCCCTGG
>SKRY01000174.1 GCA_007118235.1 Candidatus Hydrogenedentota bacterium
AGCGCTGTCAGGTAGAGTTGCGCCAGTCGGCGGCGTTTCTCCATGAAGCCGGGCAGCTTCTTGAGCTGTTCAATGCCAATCGCCGCGTGGAGGTCGTTGAGGTGATACTTGAAGCCGGGTTCCACCACCTGAGGCGGCCCCCCCGCCGCGCTTCGGCCGTACCGGTTCCAGGCGATGGCCGTCATGCCGTTGGTGGCGAGACGGCGCAAGTGGTGCGCGGCCTCCTCGCTGTTCACCGCAATGCATCCGCCCTCGACCGTGGTGATGTTCTTGATGGGGTAAAAGCTGAAGCAAGCAGGCGCTGGACCGCCGCCGATGGGCTGCCCCTTATACGCCGCTCCCAGGGCGTGGGCCGCGTCTTCCACCACGGGGATCCCGTGCCGCTCCGCGATGGCGCGGATGGCGTCCAGATTGCAGGGCTGGCCCGCGAGGTGGACCGGCATGATGGCTTGAGTCCGCTCCGTGATGGCCGCCTCCACCGCCTCGGGCGAGATGTTCAGCGTGGCGGGCTCCACATCCGCGAAGACAAGCCGCGCGCCCATGTTGACCACCGTGTTCCCCGTGCTCGCCCACGTGATGGGCGAAGTGATGACTTCGCCGCCGGGCTGCACGCCGAGATGCACGAGACAGAGGTGCAGCGCCGCTGTACACGACGACACCGCCACGGCGTGCTGCGCGCCCACGTACTCCGCGAAGCTGCGCTCGAAGGTTTGCGTGCGCGGTCCCGTCGTGAGCCAGCCGCTGCGCATTACCTCAAGCATGACCCGCTCTTCTTCCTCGCCCAGCGAGGGTTTGGCCAACGGGATGAACCGGGCCGCGATGGGTTCGCCGCCGTCTTCCACCGGCGTTTCAAGCAAGTGTTGCCAGCAGCGGACATTGAAATAGCGATCCGCGAAGGGATCCAGGCGCTCATCGGCCAGCTTCTCCCGGAGTTCAGGGAGCGCGCCCCCAATCGTCGCGCCGCAGGTCACCCCCAAAACCTCCCGCAGTTTCCGGAAATCCACGCGAAAACTCCGGGGATCCTCGTCATTCTTGGGCGTTTCCACGGTCGCGCCGGGGAAATGCCGGGCGATCTTGTCCGCCAAATCCGCGATGCGATAGTTGGACTCCTCGTTCCCCACATTGAAGATTTCGCCGCTCACCCGTTCCGCCGGCGCCGCGACCGCCTGCTCCAACGCCGCGGCGGCGTCGTCGATGTGTACGAAGGGCCGCCATTGCTGGCCGCCGCCCATGACCGTGATGCGGTGCTGGCGCATGGCCGTCGCCGCCATCTGGTTGACGGCGAGGTCAAAGCGCATCCGGGGCGACCAGCCGTACACCGTCGCCAAACGAAGAATAACCGGCTCGAAATGCCCGCTATGCGCCGCGAGCAGCGCTTCCTCGGCCGCCTTCTTCGATTCGCCGTACGGCGACACCGGATTCGCCGGGCTGGCCTCGTCCACGATGGGGAAGACGCCATGCCCGTACACCATGCACGCCGACGCGAACACAAACCGCCGCACCCCCCGTTGCGCGGCGTGGTTGGCGAGTTCCCGCGTGCTCTCGACGTTGACATCGTGCGCGAGATCCGGACTCAACCCGCACGAGGGATCGTTCGATACGGCGGCGAGATGTATGACGGCGTCCATGTCATCAAACAGCCCCGCCGTCTCCTGCAACCGCCGGATGTCCCCCTGCACAAGCTCGCAGTGGGGATGATCCCGCACGGCGTCCAAAGGCTCTTCCCCAAAACAAAACCGGTCAAACACACGCACCGCGTGCCCGGCCTCCAACAACCGGGGGACCAACACAGCCCCCACATAGCCAGCTCCCCCCGTAACCAAGATGCGCATAAATGAACCTCTCCTTTTCGATGATGCGGGGAGTATACCAGCGTCAACGCTGCGGCCCAAGTTCCCTGGCACTAGGATTTCGCTGTGCTCCCCAATCGATGTTCAAGCAGTAAACTCAAGAACGGCGGTTGACGGGCGCTCCCGCCCTCATTAACGAGGCAATCACATATCCCGGGGAAATGGGCGCACAGGCGGCAGGTAACTGCGCGGCGTCTTTTGAGTCAACAGGGTCGAGCGTTCCTTGCGCTAACGATGTCCCGATGTCAAAAATGGAGAGAAAGTGTCGGACATCGTCGCGAAAATGTGGAGTCTGTCTCGAAAACCCTCTCCACGAAACTTTTTGCGGGAGCCCCTTTTACCGGGAACGAATCACACCTCGAAGGGGCTACACCGGCCATACTATACAGAGTGTGATTGTAGGATATATCCTGGATTTCGATCTTCAGTCTGCTCCCGCAAGTCGCTCTACAGTATTTGGGCTCCTCCCTGCGTTAGGCATTATATTTGCTTCTCTTCTTAGGAAGCAATGTATCAAGGTGGGATTAACGCCACGACAAAAGGCGCCTAAGCGCACACGCGTAGCGTTGGGGCAAGGCAATGTGCAGGAGCATACTGATGACCAAATTGATTTCACCGTTATTAGAATTAATACTGCAGGCCCAGCCGATATTCTTCCGGTTTGTTTTGCCAGCAAGCGACCACGCAACCAAGGTTAACCTACTGCGACAGGCTGGCCTTGTGGTGATTTTCTTGGCTGTCGCTGTTTCGCAAGCCGGGGCGATGAACGCCGCCAATAAGGCGAATGAGACTTCTGCAACGCCGCAGGCCTATTCTCATCAGCTCTTGGTGGGATTTAGACCGGACCTTCCCCTCCCCGATCGAGGCTTGGCGCACGCCGAGGTGGGCGCGGAGCGGGCGCATCGGTACAGCCGGATTCCGGTTGATGTGGTGACGATTCCCGAAGGGGCGGATTTGGAGGCGTATATTGCCGCCTACGAAGCGCTGCCCGAGGTGGCCTATGCCGAACCCAACCATCCGATTGAGGTGGATACCGCCCCCAATGATCCCCTCTTTGACGAGCTTTGGGGGCTTTACAATACAGGCCAGAGCGGCGGAACGCCTGGGGCTGATATCGGGGTCCTCGAGGCTTGGGAATATACCATCGGCAGCGGTGACGTGATTGTAGCCGTGACCGATACGGGGATTGACTACAACCACGAGGATCTCACGGACAACATGTGGGAGAATCCTGACCCTAGCCGCCGCCACGGCGATGTACACGGGGCGCGTTGGACGAACGGGACCGGCAGACTCACCAGCGGCGATCCCATGGATGACAACAGCCACGGGACCCACGCCGCGGGGACGATCGGCGCGGTGGGCGGCAACGAAACGGGGGTCGTGGGGGTAAGTTGGGACGTCCAACTCATGGCCTTGCGGTTTATGGATGAAGAGGGCAATGGGGCTCTTGCGGATGCTATCGCGGCCATCGAATACGCCATTGATCACGGCGCCCATATCGTCAACGCTTCCTGGGGATCCCCGGAACATACAGACAGCCTTAAAGCGATGATTGAGGAGGCAGCTAAGGCAAACGTGTTGGTTGTGGCGGCTGCGGGCAATGAGGCGCGAGATAACGATGAGACGCCCTATTATCCCGCCAGTTTCGATGTCCCCAATATCATTTCCGTGGCCAGCAGCGATCACGACGACGCGCGCTCCACGTTCAGCAACTGGGGCGCGAACTCCGTGCATCTTGCGGCGCCGGGTTCGCGGATAAAGAGCACTATCCCGGAGAATGGCTACCAGTACAAGAGTGGCACATCCATGGCGGCCCCTCATGTAGCGGGGGCGGCGGCGCTCTTTTTGTCCTTGAACCCAGGCGCTTCGTACGAGGTAGTGAAGCAGGAGATTCTTGATAGCGTAACGCCATTGGATGGCTGGGAAGACCTGGTAATAACAGGCGGGCGCGTAGGAGCGGGAGCTTTGTTGCGTACGGCCAACGGGACGGGCGATCTCACGGTGGCCATAGAGCCGGACAGCGTTCGCGAGGAGGCGCGCTGGGTTGTCAATGGCGTTGAGTACGCCCATGGCGAGATAGCCGAAGAGCTTGCCGTCGGCGAGTACGAAGTCGCGTTCACCGATGTAGAGGGCTGGGTGACGCCAGCGGCTAAAAATGTCTTCATTGAGGCAGGGGATCATAAACAGTTGGAGGTTGAGTACGGGGCCAGTGCCACCGGCGAGTTGACGGTGGATATTGAACCCGAGGATGCCCTTTCGGACGGGGCGCAATGGAGGGTTGGTGACGGCGCGTGGCGGAACAGCGGGGAAACGGTCGAACTAAAGGCCGGCAGCTACGAAATAAGTTTCGCCAGCCTCGACTGCTGGTTCGAACCGGAACCTTTGTCCGTGGATGTGCTAGAGGATGACTTTAGAGTCGAAACCGTGGCCTATGAACAAGTCCCAGGCGCGCTGGAGGTTGTCCTTGATCCCCTCGAAGCCATTGAGGCGGGGGCGCGGTGGCGCGTTGACGGCGGGGATTGGCGAGAGAACGGCGCGATTATCGAAAACCTAGAACCCGGCGATTACGAGGTGTCGTTTAGCGACCTGGAGGACTGGGTGGCGCCTGAATCGAAGTCCGTTACCATCGAGTCTAATATGACCACCTCCGCCAAGGAGATGTATGAGCCCGTGACGCACAATCTTGAATATGGCGCCGGCCCTAATGGAACAGTCGACGGCGAGACAACGCAAACCGTGATCCATGGCGAAGACGGCAGCGAGGTTGTTGCAGTCCCTGATGAGGGGTACAAATTCACGGAATGGAGCGATGGCGTCGAAACCGCCACGCGTCAAGAGACTAATGTTACTGAGAACCTCGGCGTCACGGCTCAGTTTGAAGTCGCGACCGGTTCCATCGAGGTGTTCATCGAGCCGCAGGAGGCTGTTGATGCGGGCGCGCAATGGATCCTTGATGGTGACACATATGCCAGTGGCTACGTAGTCGACGAGCTGGAGCCAGGCGATTACACAGTAACGTTTAGTGACGTGGACCGCTGGCTCACGCCCGAAGCTAAAAAGGTGACCGTTGAGGCCGGCGAAACCGCCGAGGTCATGGCGGCATACTTGGACTACGGCATTGCGGACGTGGACCGGTTGCTTGGTCTGTCCCTGGGCGGCAACGTGCTCACGATAGAGGCTGCGGGAATTACAGAAGACACTGAAGTCTACATCGGCGAGGAAGCCGCGTTCCTTCTCGTGGAACGGAGCGATATTGAGGAAGGCGTGCTTGTCGTCGAGACGCCGAGTCAAGGGCCGGGCGAGTATGACATTCGCCTTGAAGATCCCGAGAACGATGCGGCTTACGTCTATGAAGAGCCTTTCGTCTACACGGAGAATCCGTTCGAAGAAGGCGCGGACCAGTTCCCCGGGGAGATGCGGGTAATTCAGGACACGCCGTACGCCGTGACGACGGCGGGTGGTTCCTTGCCAGTAGTAAACGGTGAGCTTCAGCCGCTGGAGCACGAAACACCGGAAGGCATTGTGATCGAGGTTCCCGTGGAAGCCTTGCCGGAGAACGCCACGGGCGCATACGTGTTGGCGCGTTCCGCGGAGCAAGCCAACCACATTTTCGAGATGGACGAACCTTTACCCGTGCCCGAAGAACGTACGCCCCGCTCGTCGTACGTGGATATGCACATCTTGGTCGAGTTGGACAACAGCGGCGAAGACTACGAGCTGGCCGAGACGGAAGACGCGCCAGTGATCTTGCGTTTCCCCCACGCTGTGGCGCCGGAGGCGTGGGACAAGCTTAGCGTGGGGCTGATGGTCACGAACCTGGACGACCGGTTCCAGCCGCTCCTGCCGGATCCCGCCGAGATCCTGCGCGCGGACGAGGTGGCGGTGACCTTTGACGACGAGGACCGCGCGGTGGTCGAGGTGGAACATCTGACCGCCTACGGCCTGCTTGGGCCGGAAGTTCCCGGCGACGTCACGGGCAACGGCGTGGTGAACGCGCGGGACATCCAGATCGTGATCAACAAGGTGCTCGGTCTTCCAGTCGATGAGCGATATAACACCGACCAGACCAAGAGCGGCG
>SKRY01000368.1 GCA_007118235.1 Candidatus Hydrogenedentota bacterium
AATCCGCGCCGGCTCATGGGCATGGCTTGCCAGTGGTGTGTCCTTCTCCGCTGCGTTCGTTGCGATGGGTGTTTCATGATGATGTTCCTTCTTGCCGCCGTGATGTGGGGAATCGTACGGGTAGTATTCGTTGTTATTCTCCATCAGGGCTTTGGTTTAACTGCCATCATTGTGCGGAAAGGGAGTCCTTATATCAACATACGGGTTCGAGCCGCGTTGGAACGAGACCAGCGGAATCTTGAATAGAACGCTCGATGGTGCGTCTATTCCCGTATGAGCGGAAGATATGGGGCTAGTTTGCAGGCGCCCACTGCAAACCAAGGACGGGATAAGGTATAATCCCATTGTGGAAGTGAATAAACATTGCGAAGACCTGCTGCAAGTAGAACACGCCTTGGGGCATTTCTTCAGTCAGTCAAAACACTACTGTAACAGAGAGGAAGGAACGTATGCGTAACAGAAAATTCTTGGCGCTCGTGGCGCTCGTGGTGCTGGCGGGATTGATTACCGCCGGGTGTGAAACCATGGCGGGTTCCGCGGGCACGGGCGCGGGTTTGGGCGCCGCCACCGGCGCCATCATCGGCCACCAGCGGGGCCGGGCGTGGGAAGGCGCAGCCATTGGCGCGGCGCTGGGTGGCATCACGGGTGTGATCGTACACGATATCCGGGATCGGCGAGTCCAGTCGGCCGACGCCGTGCAGGAAGAGTACATTGAACGGGGCGAGTGGCAGCCTGAGTCCCAGGATCGCATCATGGAGATGCGGCGCGCCAGTGTCGATCCCCAGCAACTCCGCCGCGGACAGTCGGGCCGCGCGACGATGGAGTATGACGTTTTGGGCATGGGAGGCACGGAAGTCGTGGAAAGCCGGGAGATTCGCCGTGGCGGTCAGGTGATCGGACAGCTTTCTTCAAAAGGCTTCACGCGCGGAGACGGCACCTGGGAAAGCAGCCAAGCCTTTGATATCACCTCCGACATGGACCCCGGCCTGTACACCCTGGTGCAGCGCGTGCGGGGCGGCGGTCTCGACATTTCGCGGTCCACGCAATTTGAAGTCGTGCGCTAGGCGCACAGCACATACCCAAGCGACGCGAGCGGGACAGGGGGTATCCTGTCCCGCTCGTTCCATGCCAGGGGTGAAGGGAGCGTGTGCTTGGCCCCCGGCTTTTTCTTTGTCAAGCCGCCGCCGTTATGTAATCGCGCAGATACCACGTGGCGGTGCTGAAGTAGATTAGGACGCCCACGATGTCACACAACGAGGTGACAAGCGGCGCGCTTGCCGAGGCGGGATCGAGCCGGAACACAGTGAACACGAACGGCAATAGCATCCCTATGAGGCTACCCACCAGTACGACGGCGACCATCGTTGCGGCGACTACAACCGCCACATCCGGGCCGGTGCCGCGGATGTACATGCCAACCAGCCACACGGCGGCCGCCATGGAAACGCCAATGGTCAAGGCCACGAATACCTCCTTACCCAGCAATCGAAGCCAGTCGCGCAACTGAACATCCCCCACCGCCAGGGCGCGCACCATCAGCGTGGCCGACTGGGAGCCCGCGTTGCCGCCGCTGTCAATAAGCAAGGGGAGAAAGAACACCAAGGCGACGACGGCTTCGATGGTGGCCTCGTAGCGGGAGATGAAGTAACCGCTGAAAATGTTCACGAACACAAGGATGAGCAGCCAAGGAACCCGCTTGCGGTAGAGAAGCCCCAGGCTGGCGTCGCGAATGTTGGATGTGACCGCGCCCGAGGCGCCCATGCGGTGAAAGTCCGTGGTGGCCTCGGCCTCGGTCACGTCCAACACGTCGTCGAACGTCACGATACCCACAAGCACGCCCTCCCCGTTCACCACGGGTATGGCCAGCAAGTCGTACAAGGACAGCTTACGCGCGACCTCCTCCTGATCCTCGTCGGTTTGGGCCACCACCAGATCGCGGGCCATGAGATCCTCGACCAGCGTGTACGCCCGCGCCACGATGAGATCCTTGAGGGAGACGAGGCCCTGGGGACGCCGTTGCTCATTCACAACGTAGGCGTAATAAATCGTCTCCGCGTTGGGGGCCTGCGTCCGGAGATGGTCGATCGCTTCGCGCGCGGTGAGATCCGGGGTAAGGATGGCGTATTCCGAGGTCATGATGGCGCCCGCCGTGCCCTCTTTGTACGCGACCAAACGCAGGATATCCTCGCGCTCGGTTTGGGCTACCTTGCGCAGCACTTCCTCGCGGCGATCCTCGGGCAAGAGTTTCAGCAAGTCCACCCGTTCATCGGAGGGCATGATGGTGACCATGCGCGCCAAATCGATGTCCGGCATGAAGTCCACCGTCTCCATCTGGGTGAGCGGTTCGAGGTGACCAACGAGTTCGGCTCGAAAGGCGGGCGAGAGGATGGATAGGATTTGGGCCCGCTCCTCGGGTTCGAGTTCATCGAAATGCTCGGCCAAGGCGGCGGGGTGGAAACTCTGGCAGAATTCCTTGAGGGCCTCGAGTTTGCCCTCCCGGAGATATTCTTGCAGCACGTGCGGGGTTTCGGTGGCTTCCATCGCTATCCCTCCTTCAGTATCCGGCCCGCCGGGCCGCTAATTTGTAATGTGCTTTTATTCTTCTTGAGGCGTGGTCTCGCCGCCCATCCCCAGGATGTTGAAACCGCTGTCTACATGCAACACTTCGCCTGTCACCGCCGTGCTGAGATCAGACACAAGGTAAACGGCCGCATTGGCCACGTCCTCTTGGGTGACGTTGCGGCGCAACGGCGCGTTCTTTTCCGTCAGTTCAAGCATCCGGCGCATGCCCGAGATGGCGCTGGCGGAGAGGGTGGGAAGCGGTCCCGCGCTGATGCAGTTGACCCGGATGCCGCTCGGTCCCAGGTCATGGGCGAGATACCGCGCGCTGGCCTCCAAGGCCGCCTTGGCCACGCCCATCACGTTATAGTTGGGAATGACCTTTTCCGAACCGTAGTACGTCATCGCGGCGATGCTGCCGCCTTCCGTCATGAGCGCCGCCGCCTCCCGCGCCACGGCCACCAAGCTGTACGCCGATACGTCCAGCGCGCGTTGAAAGTTGCGGCGCGGGGTTTCCACGAAAGGATTCTTGAGGTCTTCGCGTTCGGCATACGCCACGGAGTGAATAAGAAAATCGAGTTTCCCGTGGTCTTGGCGCACCCGCTCGAAAAACTCGCGAATCTGAGCGTCATCCGTCACGTCACACGGATAGGCGCTGGCGTTCTCCAGGGTCTCCGCCAGTTTTCCTACGCGTTTCTCGAAGGTGGGGGTGGGATAGTTGAACGTCAACCGGGCGCCCGCGTTGGCGCACGCCTGGGCGCAACCCCAAGCGATTGAACGGTCGTTCGCCACTCCCATGACAACACCATGTTTCCCTTCGAGTAGTCCTTGCGGCATGAAGATCAGTCTCCTTATTGTAAGTGCGCCGGACGCGTATGTCCCCGAGGCGGGCATGCGGAAGCTCGTAAAGAAAAGTCCCCGGAAAGAGATCTCCTTTCATAGCATATTGGGCGTAAGCGGCACAAGTTCTTGGGGCGTCCCGATCCTAGTTGATGCCGCCGCACCACCCTTCACGGAGCCCACGTTGACCGATCTCGGAGACGGTTTCCGCGCGGGACCGAAGCCGCTGCTTTAGGACGTGGGATTGCGTTACAATAGGCGCTCGAACGTGTTTGGATGGCCGCAAGGTTTGGGATTACGTAAGGAGGAACCAATTGTGAACGAACACATCACTCGCCGGAGGTTTATTCAGTCCGCCGCGGTAACGGGCGCCGCTGCGTCCGCCGCGGCCGGTCTGGGGCGCGCCGCTCAGGGAGAGACGCTGGAGTATTCCTATCAAGATGGGTTGAGCCCGTGGCCCTTGGGTATCAACACAAGCACCATACGGCCCGCTGGTTTCCGGGAGAAGATCGAGGTGACGGCGGAGGCCGGGTACGACTGCATCGAACTCTGGGGCAACGACCTCGAAGCCTACGAGAACGATGGCGGCGACTTGGAGGAATTGGGGGCGGAGTTGAAAGAACTCGGCCTGGACGTGCCCAACGTCATCGGCTTGTGGAACGCCATTCCGCCGACGTGGGACGAGTTCGAGGATGGCCTGGACGCCACCAAGGAACGCCTCCGCCGCGCGGCCGCCGTGGGGGCCAAGCGGGCCGCCGCCGTACCCATGCCGGATCGCGAGGAGATGAACCTGAAGCGGGACGCCGAGATGTATCGCGAGCTGTTGCGCATCGGCCGGGAAGAGTATGGCGTCATCGTCAGTCTGGAATTCCTGGGATTTCTCGACGGGATACACCGGCTGAGCCAGGCCTGCGCCATCGCCATCGAGGCGGATGACCCGGACGCCTGCATCATCAATGACATGTATCACCTCTATCGGGGCGGCTCGGGCATGGAGGGGATGAATCTCATTGATGGGTCGATGATTGGCGTGTTCCATTGGAATGATGTCCCCAATGAACCGGCACGCGAAGAATTGCAGGATGCCGACCGCGTGATGCCCGGCGACGGGATTCTGCCCCTGGAGGATGTGCTTCGGACGCTTTGGCGCATCAATTACCGGGGAGCGCTGACCCTGGAGCTGTTCAACAGGGAGCTGTGGGAGCGGCCGCCCGAAGAGGTGGCCCGTCTGGGCTTGGAAAGGATGCGTGAAAATGTCCGCAACGCTTTGGAGGATCTGGGGTAGTAGAGCGTCAAGCCTAAACGTGTTGACCGCCGCAGTGAACTCGCTAGGGGGTGGCGTGGCCTTCCAGGCCATGAATCACGTGCTGGAAGGCCGTGTCACCTCACGGCCAAGACACACCGAATCAAGGCTACCCACAGGATTGGCGTCCATTAAGCCGGGAACAAGTATCCAACAGACGACCCCCGAAGGGGGTCATAGCTGGTAGCCGGGGGTTGATGCGCGCGCAGCGCGCGATACCCCCGGATCGCGGACCCAACCCATTGTTCGACCCCTTTAGGGGTCGCAGCAGCCGGATGCACAAAGGTTCTGCGACCCCTAAAGGGGTCGGGTAAGGGGGGCATTGTTTCCGGGGGTATCGCCCGCACGCTATCGCCCGCGGTCTCAACCCCCGGCTACCATCTGTCATCCCTACGGGATGGATTTATTTGCGACAGCATTTCAGGCCAGGCCTAACACAATCGGGGCATCCACAAATTTAGAATGGAACGAGTACTAGCGGAGAGACAGGCTTCCGACAAAAGCAGAAAGCGTGAAACAGGGGAGCCCTATGTAAGGGCTCCCCTGCTATTGGATGGAATCTCGCGCCGTGTCTGTCACGCCGTTGCGCGGGCGGCTTCCGCGAAATTGGCCAAGCTTTGACGGATGGGTTCGATGGGATCGGCGGGATCATAGTAGATCTCAAGGGTAAGCGGTCCCACGAAGTTCACCTCCCTTAAGGCGCGGCAGAATTCCTCGAGGTCGAGCGCGCCCTCGCCCACGATGGTCTCGGGCAGATCTGCTTGGCGGGTGATGGACTCGTGCTCCCTGAGATGGATGCCGTGAAGCCGCGTGCCCAGCCGCCGAACCGCCTCGACGGGGTCCTCGCCCGTGCGCATGAGATGGCCCGTGTCCAGACAATAGCCGATGCGCCAATCCCACGGCGCGGCCGCCACGATCATGTCCTCGACGTAATCGTACTGAGCGCCAGGGCCGTAATTGTGGATGGCGATCCGCATCTCGTCGTATTCCCGCACAAGCTGATCCAGTATGGGAAACGCTTCCTCCGCGGGCTGGCCGACGAGGACCGACGCGCCGTTGCGGCGGGCGAATTCGAAGTTGGCCCGATGCGCCGCTTCGTCATCGCCGGTGATATCGCCCAGAAAATAGCCGTCGATTTGCATCTCGTGGGGTTCGAGCTTGGCCTGCACCTCGGCGATGCGGTCTTCGTCATCGGTCTGTTCGTAGTGCCAATTCGCGAACTC
>SKRY01000044.1 GCA_007118235.1 Candidatus Hydrogenedentota bacterium
CATCGAATCCATGCAAGACTGGCCCGAACCGGAGGAGGACGCCCTGGTCGAGACTCTGGGCTTCCACGAGCCCGGCGACGGCGGCGCGGCGCTCTACCGGGTCCAGCAACCCACCGGCGATCTCGAACCCAACGGCGCGGACGTCATCGCCTTGGAGGACGGCCTCGCCGCGGTATTGCTGGAGCGTAACGCGGTAAACTACCGCATATTCGGCGCGGTTGGCGACGGCGAAAACGACGACGGCGCGCAGATCAAGCTGGCGCACGAGTACGCCCGCGAACACGGCGTCCCCGTGGTCAACTTGTCCGGCGAGTTCTGGATCAAGGAAACCAACGACATCCCCATCCGGACGAATGTGAGCTGGGGTAACACCATCTTCCACATCGACGAACGCTACAACGACCGGCGGACGCCGCGGTTCGTGGTGTTGAACGATGAGCCCTCGGAAACCATCGAGCTGGACGACGAACTGAAGGAGGCATTACTGGAGCAGATCCGCCCCGGCACGCAGATCATCTCCGAGTTGGCTCCCTGGTCGAACCACATGATCATCGTTCAGGACACCGGGGACCGGATTGGCATCCGCGCGGGCTACGACAACCATCGCGGATGGGCCCGCGAGGATTTCTTCTACGTGGAAGAAGAGGGCCGGATTATTGGGGACATCTCGTGGGCGTTCGACGACTTCACCTCGGTGACGGCCATTCCGTGTAACGATTCCTATCTGACCATCGAGGGCGGCGGTTTCCGCATGTCGGGTCACACACCGGACACTGGGTCAACCGGCTACCATCGCAACGGCTTCTCCATCCAACGCAGCCGCACCATCATTCGCGATCAGTGGATGGGCCTTCAAGAAGGGAGGCGCGACGAATCCCTGGCGGCCCGCGGCGGCTTCTACACGCTCAGCCGCGTGTACGACGTGACGCTGGAGAACATCCGCCTGATTCCATGGGAGAAGAGCCGCCGCGACCCAGACGAAGTGGTCCCACACGGCACCTATGGCATAGGCGGCTCGCGCATGCTCAACTGCACCTTCCGCAACCTCACGGCCGACGCGGGACCGGTGTCATGGGGCGTCTTCGGCACCAACTTGACGAAGAATCTGCGCATCGAAGACAGTCACCTGAACCGGGTGGATGTGCACTTCCACTGCCACAACCTTTACATCAAGGATTCCACCATCGGGCTCAAGGGAATCACGGTCACGGGCGCCGGCGACCTGTTCTTGGACAATACCATCCGCCATGGCAACAACTTCGTCAGCTTTCGCCGCGACTACGGCTCGAAGTGGGATGGGCGCATCCGCCTGCGCGGGTGCACGCTCAAACCGAGCAGCAACGCCACGATCTCGGTCCTGAACTACCGCATGGCCGACTTCGACTACCAGTACCCCATTGGCTTCGGCCGGGATATCGCCATCGAGGACCTCGTCATCGACTACGGCGCGGCCCCCGGCAATCAATCGCCCGCGTGGTTGATGGGCATCCCATCCTTCTCCGGAAGCGGGGACGCGGGGCGGCTGTTCTTCCCCACGCAGGTGCGCTTCAAGAACATCCGCGTGCAGGGACGGGAGCAGGGGGTCCGGCTGATGAACATCCCCAATCCGCATGACTATGACCTGGGCCGCCCGGGCGGCTACGATGGAGATCGGCTGACGCCAAACGCCACCATCAACGTCGAAAACGTACAACTTGAGCAACTGACCCCGGAAGGACCCGGCGATACCGGCAACACGCATCTACGCATCGGCGGCGGCGAGGCGCGCGAGTACGCCGATGAGCGGGCGCTGTATCCCCGGATACGCTTCGCGGATTGCGACGGAGTCAGCCTGTATCTCGGCAACGTCAAGGCGAGCGCCCACTTCGAGCGCTCCTCGCTCAACACCGTGTCCGTCCCGGGGTTGGAAGGTGAGCTAACCTTCTCCGCCTGCACGTTTCAGCCGCACCTCCAAGACGCGGGCGACGGCAACCTGTACACCATCGACAGTACGCTCGGAACACGATTCACCAACTGCACGGTCCATGCCCCCATCATCAACGGGGAGCCCAGGCCCGAGCTGGTGGATCGCATGGGTTTCCTCGAAATCAACGGCCCGGTGCGCCATTACCACATCAACACTGGGCTCAGTAACCACGTCCTCGACTACCTACGGGAGGAGGACATCGAACTTGACCCCAGCTTCATCGATCGGCTGAGGCTCAGCCACGCCCTGGAGCAGTAGACGGCCCCGGCGGGGCGTGAGATGCAGCGGCGTCTCACGCCTCGGACGGGCGCGGCGGCGGGGTGGCCAGCAGACTGAGAAAGACCAAGGGAAGCGGCAGGAAAGCGAACACGCCCAGGACAGTGTCGAACGTGCCGAGCCAGTCCCGGCCCAGGCCCACGATGAACGGGCCCACGCTGGTCGAGGCCACAAGGATGGTGGCGAGACAGCCGCGGATTTTACCGAGGTGGCCCCGTCCGAAGTAGCGCGGGTAGCAGGGGGCGCGCGCGGCGGACATGAGGCCTTGAGAGAGGCCCATCATGAAACCGGCAAGATAGATCATCCAGACCGTATCCATCGCCCACACCGACCAGAAGGTTCCCACCATGAACGCGCAGGACGCCGCGAGCAGGTAGTTGAGCGGGATGCGGTCGGCCAGGAATCCACCCCCAAATTGCACAACGGCCAGCGTTACCGCGAAGACGGGGAAAAGCCGCGCGGCGTCCGCTTCCGTGAGACCGCGCTCGGTGGCGAGCGGAGCAACGAAGAATATCACCCCAGTGTTTAGCATGCCCCACAACGCAAGCGTCCCCGCCATGATCCAAAAGGCGCGGGTTTTCAGCGCCTGCTTCAGGGTGAAACTGTATTCGTCATGGGGATCAACGCCGTCGGAATCCTCGCCCGTCTCCGAGGGAGCTATCCCATCCCGGTACTGGCCCACATCTTCCGGCCGGTTCCGAAACGGGATCATCAGCGGCAGCATCATGGCCCACACGCCGAATCCGAGAATGGCGTAGGCCCAGCGCCAGCCAAAACTAGCCACCAGCCACAGGTTCAGCATGGGAACCAGCGCCATCGCCACGGCGATTCCCACATAGCGAATGCCCTCGACCATTCCCAACCGCCGGTGAAACCAGAACGCCAGCACATTGCCGCACAGGAGCGCCAGCGCGCCCGGCGCCAACATGCGCAACAAGAAAAATGCGATGAACAGCGTGAACAACCCCGTGACCTGGCTCGTATAGATGCAAGCCGCACCCAGTAGAAGCACCGTCACCGTCATGCAGCACCGCAAACCGAAGCGGTCCATCAAGGCGCCGACGTAGGCCATGGGAGCGGCGGCAAGCAGGGTTCCCGCCATGTAGGCCCCGCTGATCTGGCTATTGCTCAGATCCAGGGCGCTCCGGAAATACTCGTTGAAGATCGAGACGCCATAGGTCTGGCCGGGCGACGTGGCCACGAGCCCTAGCGTGGCGATGGGGAGCATTATCCATCCTTGGAAGAAGGACCGTCCGCCCGTTCCTTCTTGCAAGGCGGACGCCAAGTAAATGTCATTCGTGCCGCGCGAAGTAGACAAAGGGAACTCCGAATCCAAAAAGGGAAAGAATTACCGCTGGCCGCGCCGGGGAACGTGAACCGCAAGCACGGCGCGCCTCTTGGGGATACTGCGAACCGCCCCATGGGGTATAGGGGCTTGGCGGTTCTTTTCTAGGCGCCGGGTGCTCTGAGCGAAGAACCCGGACCCGCCCACCGCTCCAACAACCGAACCATGGCGCCAAGGGGAAAAACGGCGCCACTCCGTTTCTACCGGATGAGCGGCGGGAATATCTTGCGGAAGTGAATAGGACAACTATACCGAATACACGCCCCAAGAATCCAATACCTGCCCGCCGTTGGCGCAAGACGCTGGGCCCAATCCGTCTCGTCTCCCCCCGCCGGCGGATCCAACTCACTCAATGATCAGCCGCGCAGAGACGCTTGGAAGGCGCCGAGCAAATCCCATCACTGCGGATCCGGTAATTACAAAATCGCCGGGGCTTGTCACGCCCCGCTTCAAAGGGGTAAGCTGTAGGAGAAGCACCGATCACATCAACCTAAAAAGGAGGATAACCTATGAGTACGGAAATCAATCGCCGTCAGTTTCTCGGCCGCGCCGCCGTGGGCGGAGCCGTGGCGGGCCTGGGCCTAACGAGCGCGGCGCGCGCGCAATCCCCCAACGATCAAATCGTGGTGGGCGTGCTTGGCGCGCAACGGGGCGCGCCCTTGGCCCGCAACTTCGCCCAGCAGGATAACTGCGTCGTGAAGTATGTGTGCGACGTGGACACCAATCGGGCCGATGAACTGGCCGGAGCCTTGGACGAACTCACCGGCGAGGCGCCCAACGCCGTTCAGGATTTCCGGCGAGTCTATGACGATCCCGATGTGGACGCTGTGGTGTTGGCGCTGCCCGTGCATTGGCATGCCCTGGGGTCCATTATGGCGTTGCAGGCGGATAAACACGTCTACGTGGAGAAGCCTTGCTGCCACAGCCCTCGCGAAGGCGAGCTGCTGGTGGAGGCGGCCCGTCACTATGGCAAGGCCGTGCAAATGGGTAACCAGCGGCGCTCCTGGCCCCAGCTTCGCGAGGGCATGCAACGCATGCACGAAGGCGATATCGGCCGGGTCTACTACGCCCGCTGCTGGTACGCCAGCACGCGCGGCCCCATCAACCTGGGCGAGGAGGTGGATCCCCCCGAGCATCTTGATTATGAGATGTGGCAGGGACCGGCGCCGCGGCGGCCCTATGTGGAGAACCTCATCCACTATAACTGGCATTGGTTCTGGCATTGGGGCACGGGCGAAGCCGGCAACAACGGTGTGCACGCCATCGACTTGGCGCGCTGGGGCCTGGGCGCGGATTACCCCATCCGCGTGAGTTCGGCCGGCGGCCGCCACCGCTTCGACGACGACCAGGAAACGCCGGACACCCACGTCCTGACGTTCGATTTCCCGGACGACAAGACCATGATGTGGGAGTGCCTGAGCTGCAACCAGCCCGGTCTGGGCGGCACGGGCTTTGGCGCAACGTTCTACGGCGAGGACGGCAGCCTGGTAATCGAAGGCGGCCGCGCGGGCGGTTACACCATTCTTGATGTGGAAGGCCGAGAAGTGGAGACCGTGGACGGCCCCGCCGCCGACGAGCCCCACGTCGAGGACTTCCTGACAGCCATCCGCAACGATGCGCCGCTCGACCTGCACTCCAAGATCGAGGAAGGGTACAAGAGCAGCTTGCTGCCCCTTCTGGGCAACATCTCCCACCGCGTGGGACGCAGCCTTACCTGTGGCGAATACGGCCGCATCGAAGGCGACTCCGAGGCGGAATCCTATTGGGAAAGGGAGTACGAGCCCGGCTGGGAGCCGGAAGTGTAAACGCGCCATACGAGATTGCTATCGTAAAGGCTTACGAGGGGAGCGGGGTTTGTTATCCCCGTTCCCCCTTTCCCTTATAATGGGAGCTAACTCGTTGCCACTTGATTGCCGGGGAGATTCAACAGAAGGGGAGGGCAAGAAGGCATGTACGTCACGAGCAAGCTGGCGAATCCGTTGAATATCGGCCGGTGGTCCCGGCTGACTGTGATGGCGGCGATGATGCTGGGCGTTGCGCTGTCGAGCGCGAATGCCGGCGCCGACATGGACGAACGGCTGACCGCCATCGGGAAACCCGCCGAGGGAGCGGTCGAGGCGTTCTTGGGCGAACCGCTGTTCGACAAGCGCGTGATCTTTGAAGAAGGCGATCACGTACGGGAACCGTATCTCGCCGTCGCCTTGGATGGGACCGTCTTGGTGGTGCGGAACCAAGAGGGGCACATGCGGCGCAGTGAGGATGGCGGCCAGACCTGGAGCAATATTTTGGAAGTCCCGATTGGTTTCCGCGATACCAACATGATCGTGGA
>SKRY01000247.1 GCA_007118235.1 Candidatus Hydrogenedentota bacterium
ACTCCTCATGGTCCGGAAGGCATTCAACGCGCCGTTAGCGAGTTGGAGGAAGTTGTGCGCCGGGTCTATGACCTGGAACTGTGGTCGTGGGTGGTTTTCGGGGACAAAGCCCTGAAGGTATTGGATCCTGATCACACGCGATTCAATCGAATGCGGGAGCGGGCCGAAATCCAAATGAGGCGGCCCGAGGTGCAAATCACCGGGTTCTACGAAGACCACGAGACAGGCCAGGAGACGGTTTTCATGAATGTCTACCTGCCCGAACAGAACCGGAGCGAACGTGTGCAGGTGCGTCCGGGCGAGGAATTCCATGGGTTGCGCTTGAGGGATATCATTGGGCGCAACCGGGGCGTGGAGCTTGAGTACCTGGAAGCGAACGAGATCTTCGAAGTCATGCATCGTCAATGATCGTGGGCTTTCCGGAACGGTATCGAACGCTTTTGGCTGCGGCCGCGATTGTGTTGGCGGGGCTTCTGGCCTACGCCAACACGGCGGATCATGGCTTTGTGTGGGACGATGCGTCCTCCATATTGTTGCATCGCCACGTGCAGGATCCCTCGCAGTTCACGCAGCTGTTCCGGGAAGATCAACACGCTTTTGGCCGCGGTGAAGGGAACCATTACCGGCCCCTCACCGCGGCTTCGTTCATGCTGGACTTCGCTCTGGCGCATGGCCGGCCAGAAGGGGAGCCGGAGACGTGGGGCATTCCCGATGTCCGCCCTTTCTTGTTTCAGGTGAGCAATGTCCTATGGCACATCCTGGCGGGCATACTCCTTCTGGGTATTCTCACGCGGGCCAAGGCCCCGGCGGCCCTCCGTTGGATTGTCCCCCTTTTGTGGGTGACGCATCCCCTTCATACACAAGCGGTGGCCTATATTAGCGGACGGGCCGACCCTCTCGCCGCCACGTTCATGTTCGCCGCGGTGTTCTTGTATCTCCAGCAGGGCGGCGCGGGCCGCAAGTCCGTGGCGTGGACAGGCGCGCTGTTGTTTGGGGCGGCGGCCCTGCTTTCCCGGGAATCCGCGGCGATTCTGCCGGTGTTGCTCCTGCTATTCGCGATCACCCGGCCCCATCTTCAGTCCGCGGAAACGTCACCAGAAGATTCGCCGGTATCCGTGGCGCCCCCGCTGCATTGGGGCCATTTCATTCCCGCCTTGGCGGCGGGCGCCGGGGTTGCCGTGTATGGCGCGCTTCGAGTCACCGTGCTCGCGTTCGCGCCGGTTACGGAAGGCCCCATAACGCCTCTTACACAACGCGTGGTTGAGGCGTTTCAAGCCTTTGCCTTGTATATCAGGCTTCTGTTTGTCCCCACTGGATTACATATGGAACGCACGCTGGATGGCGTGCCGGGATGGGTGGCGTTGATAGGGTTTGTGTTGTTCCTGGCCTGTTGCGTGTTGCTTGTGTATTGCTTCCGGAACGGTCACCGGCGGGCCGCCACGGGGATGGCTTGGTTCCTATTGACGTGGCTTCCCATCTCCGGATTCTTTCCCCTCAATGCCCCGATGGCCGAGCATTGGATGTACGTCCCCATGGCGGGGTTCTGGTGGGCTATCGCCGAATTGATCTGGGCGAAGCTGCCTCGCGGCCGCGCTCCGCAAACCGCGTTCGCGGCCGCGGCCGGCGCCTTGGTGCTAGCGTTTCTGGCGCTGACGGTGGATCGCAACGGAGACTGGCGGGACAACGAGACCCTTTACAGGGCCACGCTTGAACACAACCCGGAGAGCATCCGTGTGCACTTCAATCTGGCGGTGACCTACGAGGATCTCTTGGACAATCCCGTGGGCGCCCGGCGCCATTTTGAACAGGTCCTTGCCCTGTACGAATCACGCGAGGATGAAGAAGAAGTAAGAGAACGCTTCTCCGACGACCAGTTGGAATCGTATCTCTCCTTGGGACGCCTGTATTTGGAGGAGGGCCGCTATCAAGAGTCCATAAATCACTTTCTCGTGTTGCTGCGCATTGAACCGGAAGGTCCCTATGGGGCGATGGCGGGCGAGGCCGCGTTTGGGATAGGCCGCGCCTTGTTGGCCGCGGGACAGCCGGGAGAAGCGGCGGGGTATTTCGATTATGCCGCGCAACTGCGGCCGGACCTCCGTCCAGAGGCGGACATGCTGTTGATTCGGGCGCTGCCAGGCTGGCGGTCGGCGCCGCTAGAGGGCCTGGCGGAGCAATCGTAGGAACGAGGGCTTGGTGGCCGAGTGAGTTTATAGGCCTTTAAGTCGTTGTTACACAAGGGTTTAGAGCGTTGCTGGATAGCGGGATGTTTTGTTGACAACCCCCCATCCAAGTGATAGAATGCAAAGTAGAGGAAAGGGGGGGAAAGGCCCTCTGTGCTTCGGGAAACCTCAACAAAGAGGAGATAGGTTTGATGTCCGACGAAGAGAGATGGAAGGGAGATCCTGGTCCAGAGGACAAGGACGATGACCCCTTCAGGCTTCCCTCCGATGACTTCGGAGAAGGGGAGGAGGAGCAAGAAGACCTCGGGGGCGCCACAGGGGAAGGGGAAGGTCCGGGTGATCTACCCCCGTTGAGTGACTTCGAGTCTTCGGAAGATGAAGTGGGGCCCGCCCAGCAGGGCGGCGACGATGATGAGGATGATGAACTGGGCGGTCTGCCTCCTCTGAGTGATCTGGGGGTGGACGAAGGCGCCGGGGAAGGCCGTACGGCGGGATCGGGTTTCGAGCAGCCCAGCGATTTCGCGACGCCAGCGTCGGATTCCGATTTTGGCGGCGACGAGCCCGGACAAACAGGCTTCCATGACCTGACGGCTGACAGTGATTTCTCACCCGAGACGCCCGAATTTAGTCCCGGTCCTGATTCGGACATGGAAACGCCCACCTTTGACAGCGCCTTCGGGGCGCCGCCAGACACGTCGGCCCCGACCCAAGCGATGGAAGGGCCGATGTTTGGGGCAGGCGATGAAGGTGGAGGCGAGGACGAATTTCAGGGCTTTGATGATGGCGCGTTCGGCGCGGACATGGGGCAGTCGCCATTTGGCGAGGGAACCCCGGCGCCGGACTTCTCGGCCGATACTGGTTTTACGGGGGCTGGCGTGGCGGCGCCGCCTCCCACCGCGGGACAAATACATGGGGGCGACACTGGAGGAGGCGGAATGGGACGTACGGTCTTGGTGGTTGTTGGATTAATTGTCGTGGGGCTCATTGGCATTCTGGCAGGTCCCCACGTGGCCCGGCAGGTCGAGGATACCCTACCGCCCGTGCTCAATCCCTATGTGGACGTGATTGGCGATCTCGAGTCCGAGATCCAGCGGCAGGAGTTCCAGATCAGGGACTTGCGCGAGACCATTGCGGAACTCGAGGACGCCGCGGATTTGGCGGGGGTTCCCATTGAGGAGCTTCAACAGGAGCTTGAGAATCTCCTTGAACAGCACCAATACTATAGTGCGGAAGTCACTGACCTTGAATACGAACTCGCCGAACTTCAGGAAGAGCGTGATTTAGTCGCCGAGGACTTGGCCCAGCAGCAGACCGAATTCGTCCAGGTTCAACAAGAATATGAGGACCTGTTGAACGAGACGGCCATCGTCGAGGCGCGTCAAGAAGGCTTAGTGGCGGAGGTGGATCGCCTGCGCGGTCAGGTGGGTGAACTCGAGGATGCCAACGAGCGCCGCGCCGCCACCTTGGGCGCGCTTCAAACGAACGCTCAGCAGCTTCTGACGCGGATTGAGGGCGGCATTGATCTTACGCCGCGCCGGCACGCCCGCGCGGATCGCATCAATCGAGCGGAAGATCTGCTGGAACGCATTGACCAAGCGAACTGGGTGGAACCCGATCTGCTTGATGATTACACGGCCCTCTATCTCGAGGAGCTGGAAATCGCCGAGATCCGCGAGTACTTCTTTGCCCGCATTCCCGTTCAAGACCGCTTCGGCACGACCCGCCACAAGTGGGCGGAGTGCTTGATGAATGGTAACTGGAGCGTGTATTTCCGCACCATCGACGGACAACAGAGCGGTATTTACATGAACGTGGCCGATACGGGCGATCCACGCTATGAAGTGGTTCTGGACCTGCCCCGGGATGTTCGCCGGCATGTCGAGGAAGCCGTCATGCATCACCGGTCCCCGGCCTTTGAGCAGCAAGTCGAGGCGCTGGCGGAACAAGACAGGCAGCTTCAGTCCGAGACGGGGTGGCAACGCGTTTTCAGGAGCCTGTAGTAAAACTATCCGCGGACGCGGCGCTTGACGCGCACGCGGCGCGATGAGATACGAAATCCCCCTCCATCCCGGTTTAGGGATGGAGGGGGATTCGATTTCACGGGGGAGAAGGAGAAGTGTGCCGCGGACGCTTAGTCGCTGGTCTTTTCCGAACGCGCCGCCTCATTGGCGAAGACGCTGCTCAATCCCTCGAGATCATGCGGGGCCGAGGCTTCCACGTTTTCCCGCCGGATCTCTTGGTAGACTTCCCGCCGGTGAACCACCACGCTTCTGGGCGCCGAGATGCCGAGCCTCACTTTATTATCGTGGACGTCGAGCACCTTTATCTCGACATCATCTCCGATCATGATGCTCTCTTCCAGCTTACGGGTCAGGATAAGCACGAGGTTGTTAATCCTGCTGGTTTGGCGCGCTTTCGCTTTGATTGGGCAATACGTAATGCACGGGATACCGGGGATCATCAAGAATGACCTGAAGCGCCAAGCCCGTCCCCCGGTGCACGGCGATAGGCGCCTTGAGGTTGGTGCGTATGGCCCCGCCATCGCGTGGCGCCGTAACCGTGGTGTAGAACTGAACGCCGCCTTCATCTTGCGCGTTCAGTTCTTCCCGGACCATCGCGGCCAGACCTGTGGCGTAATCCGGAACCACCTGGACGGGATCCATGAGCAGGAACGCCAGTTGCCCGTCATCAATGCTCTGAAGCCAAAGCAACGGGCTTCCCTGCGGCCCTGGAAGCAATATGAAGTGGCGGTAGGCGTGAAAGCCCAATAACGGCTGGGTAAAGGTGAGCACATCCTCGTCATTGAAGGTGATAACGCCGAAGCGTGTCGTTTCCAATTCCATGGCCGTTTCCATTGCAGTCATTGTCATTGCTCGAACCTCTGGTTGGTAGACATGAACATTTTCCTTAAGGAAAACAATCCCGCATCACCGCGGCTTCGCCCCTCCTCGGAGCGCCGCCACATACCCTATCGGCTCCATCACGCCGGATCTTAACATGTCACTCCCTGTGCGGTGCGAGGGCCACAGCCTGGCTGCCGGCGCCGTTCGCATCGCCCATTGGGCCCGTTCATGCGCCTTTGCAAAGGAGCTTGCGTTTTGCGTACCATATCGCCTACCCGCTGTAGTGGGCGGATGGAGTTGTCGAAGGTTGGGAGGATACGCCTCATGAATAGGAAAGTGTTCGCCGTAGTAATCATTGTGATCGTTGTAGTTTTTGCATTCCCCATATCGAATCTAGTGATCGCGCTGCCGGATAGTCCCTTGGCCGGCTACGAGACGGATGATCCGCTCGAAGCCGACGTGGTGGCGATTCTCGAGAACAAGTGCACCCAGTGCCATTCCACCGAGGGGCAGAGGCCGTGGTACGCCGCGTTGCCGATTGCCAGCGGCATGGTCGAGGCCGACATCGAGGATGGACGGAAGAATCTCGATTTGATTCGCGAGTTTGAGACATCCGGCCCCATTCCCGAGGTTGCGCTGGCGAAGGTGGAGTATTCCGCTCAGTATGGGGGCATGCCGCCGACGGAATACCTGGCGTTGCATTGGAACCATGCGCTATCCCAAAGCGACAGGGATACGCTCATGGAGTGGATCCACCGGGAGCGTGTGGAGCATTACGCGACTCCGGGGAATCCGCTTGAAGTGATGCAACAGACACTGCAACCGCTTCCCGAGGAACACGGCCAAGACATGGCCAAGGCTGAGCTGGG
>SKRY01000290.1 GCA_007118235.1 Candidatus Hydrogenedentota bacterium
CGAAGTACTCAAGTGCGACGAGAATATCATCGCCCGAAACGTTCCGGATCCCGATGAACGACGCAGAATCCGAAGACGGCGGATACGACCCGTCGGCGGGCGCGTTATCCAGGAAGAACGGCACCGTGATGGAGACGCCAAACGCCCCCACTGCGCAAAACATGGTTGTCACCGCTACAATCGCTAGCTTCTTCATAATGCTCTTTCACCTCCTTCCTCCACAAAACTGCATACCAGGCAAAACAGGTGTGGGTATCCACTCGTCCGCGCCCCGTGAAAGTGGTCTTTTTCCCGCGCCGGGCGCCTCTAAAAAACAACCGCCAAGCGCGCCCAAACCACCCCTTTCACCAGTTCGCTTTACCCAACTACCTGGTCCCAGCCTCCGCTATACCGCGGAACCTTAGCTGGGCCTCAATGCATACTCTATCAGTTTCCCGTCCCCATGTCAACCCCCCTGAAACAACGAATTCCCATCGGCGATCCGTCGATATAGACGTTGTGTGAATCTTTGCCGTGCTTCGGGGGCGGCGCGGCTTCGCCTCGCGCCTCTTTGCGAACGTATCATGGGGATGATGGTGACTTGTGGGCAAGAGGAGAATCGCGCGCACGGGGCAGCCAAGCCGGAGAAACTCGTCAACGCCGCGTGCGGCTTCGTCTCCATCCGTGGTTCTTCTCCCTGTGGTCCCGCGATTGGCAACCGATCCGGTTTCATGCCATAATCCCTCCTCCCATGACGACTCCCTTCCAATTTCATCTCGAAACCCAGGATCCGGATTCCGCGGCGCGGGCCGGGCGGTTGCATACTCCGCATGGGGTGGTGGAAACGCCGGTGTTCATGCCGGTGGGCACGCAGGCCAGTGTGAAAGCCTTGTCGCAGGAGGACTTGCGGACCGTTGGCGCGCAAATCATCCTGGGCAACGCGTATCATCTCTATCTCCGGCCTGGAACGGAGGTGCTTGAGGCGGCGGGCGGGATTCACCGGTTCATGAACTGGGACCGGCCGGTACTCACCGATTCCGGCGGATTCCAGATCTTCAGCTTGACCGGACTCACCAAGGTGACGCGGGACGGGGTGACGTTTCGGAGTCATCTCGACGGATCCCGGCACGCGTTCACGCCGGAGATCGCGATTGATATCCAGCGGAGCATCGGCGCGGACATCATCATGTGTTTCGACGAGTGCACCACGTATCCTGTTGAGCACAGCGAGGCGGCGCGCAGCATGCGGCGGACGCTGGAGTGGGCCGAACGGTGCCGGGATCATTGGCGGGCCGGGGATCCCGCGCGGCAGGCCTTGTTCGGCATTGTGCAGGGCAGCGTGTACGACGATCTGCGCGTTGAAAGCGCGGAGCGGCTGGTCGAGATGGATTTTCCGGGCTACGCCATAGGAGGCGTGAGCGTGGGCGAACGCAAGGACGAGATGCTGGCGGCGGTGGATTGGACCGCGCCGCGCCTGCCGGCGGACAAGCCCCGGTATCTCATGGGCGTGGGGCCGCCGGAGGATTTTCTGGAGGCCGTGGCGCGCGGGGTGGACATGTTTGATTGCGTCATGCCCACGCGCAACGCCCGGAATGGGGCGCTGTTCACCTCGCAAGGCCGGATCAACATCAAGAACCGCTGTTTCGCCCAGGATTTCGGACCGCTGGACCCCGCGTGCCGGTGCCCGGTGTGCCAAACGTATTCGCGGGCCTATCTCAGCCACCTTTTCCGGGCGGGCGAAATAAGCGCATTGCGTCTGAATACTTTACACAACCTTTTCTTCATGCTAGAATTGGCCTCAAGTGTCCGGGAAGCGATTCGTCACAGGCGCTTCAGCGCCTTCAAACAGGCTTTTCTCCAGGCGATCGGTGTCTGACCTTGGGCCTATCGCGGCATTCCCACAACCTACACGACAAACCAACAACGACAGTTCGGAGGACTCTCCACGGTGTGGAATTCCATTGCCTTTGCACAGGAAGCGGGCGAGGCAGCGCCTGACGCAAACCCGTTCGGGCCGATGCTGCTTATCATCGCCTTTGTCGCCATCTTCTACTTCTTTCTCATGCGTCCCAACATGAAGCGGGAAAAAGAGCGCCGCGAAATGTTGGCCGCGTTGAACAAGGGCGATGAAGTCGTCACAACGGGGGGCATGTACGGGACCATTGTGGGTTTGGACAACGAAAGCGTGGTGTTGCGCGTGAGCGACGATCCCGCCGTCAAGCTGCAATTCGCGCGCGCGGCCATCGCCAGAAGAAAACCGGAGCGCGATTCGGACCAAGACTAGGCTTCTGGCCAGATTACCCGCGAGGCTAGTGACGTTGGTGGAGACATCCCCCTACCCCCCTTCCAAGGGGGAATTAGAGGGAACATCCCCCTACCCCCTTCCAAGGGCGAATGAACCGAGACCATTCCCCCTTTGAAGGGGGTGGCCCGAAGGGCCGGGGGATGTCCAAGAGGCTGCGTCCCGTGAATGTGCCGGGATGCGCTAGAGTATTATCCCTATCGTAGGCTCCGCCGCAAGGGCAGAGCCATTAAACGGCAGTCCGGCGCCTGTTCCTTTTCGCGAGAACCGCGGAGAAAAGGGCGGCCACACTACTATGATTAGGCAGCGCGGCGCGCCCGCATGCGGGGTCCGTTACGTTGAGCGCCGCCATGGAGTCAAACCATGCAAAAGCATACCTACCGCACCATTTTGATCTGGGGCGTGATTGTATTCGCCCTGTTCCAAGTCTACCCCACCGTGGGGTGGATGTTTCTTTCCGAGGAAGAGCGGGAAGCGCGGACGGAGCGCTGGGCCGAGGAAGACCTCGAATACCACGAGCCCAGCCTAATCCGGGACACCATGAGTTCGGTGCGCCGCTGGGCGCAATTCGACCGGGATCGCGTCATCACCCTGGGATTGGACCTCCAGGGCGGCATTGACATGGTCATCGGCCTCGACATGGACGAGATGGACGAGGAGCGCCGCCAAGAGTATTTGGACCAAGGCTACACCGAATCCCAGATCGTCCAAGAGGTGCGGGACATCGCCTTGCAGCGTATTCGCGACCGGGTCGACGAGTTCGAGGCGCGCGAGCCCGTCATCCGCCCCATGGGCGAGGCGCAGATTCAGGTGCAGTTGCCGGGCGAACAGGAAATCGAGCGGGCCCAGCGCCTGGTGACGCGGACGGCCTTTCTGACGTTCCATTCGGTGGCGGGGGAAAACGAGACGCGGCAAGTCTTCCGGGACATCGAAGAGGAGTTCCCCGGCGAGTTTGAACCTTTCGTGAGCCGACGGGGCTTCGAGGGTCTTCACCAAGTGCCGGTGGAACACATTGAACGGGTGCGCAACGTGCTTGAGCGTGCGCGTCAAGTCGAGGGATTGATCCCGGAGGATAAGCGCGTCGCCCTGAGCCAGTCCCCTAATCCGTGGGATGAGCCCTTCTATCAAATCTACGTGCTGGACGACGAGCCCCTCATGACGGGCGAGGGGCTGCGGATGGCGATGGCCCGGCCCGACCAGGAGGCCATCGGAGCACAGTGGCAGGTGTTGTTCCAGAACGACGCCCAAGCCGCCCAGCGTTTTGGCCAAGTGACCCAGCAGCTTCTCGGCCAGCCCATGGCCATCGTTTTGGATGGACGGGTGGTTTCGGCCCCCACGATTCAGTCGCCAATATCGGATTCGGGGACGATTACGGGTAATTTCACGCAGCAACAAGCCCAGGATCTCGCGATCGCACTGAATTCCGGCAGCATGCCCGTGCCCATCCGCGAAGAGTTCACCGGCGTGGTGGGCGCGTCCCTGGGCGCGGACTCCGTGCAGCGCGGCGTAACGTCCGCCTTGGTCGGGCTCGCCCTCGTGCTGGTGTTCATGGTCGTCTATTACCGGCGCGCTGGTCTTCTCGCCAACATTGGGCTGTTGCTTAACGCCCTGTTCGTATTGGGGTGTTTCGCCTACTTCAATTTCACCCTTACGCTTCCAGGCGTCGCCGGATTCATTCTGACCATCGGCATGGCGGTGGACGCCAATGTGCTGATCTTTGAACGCATACGCGAGGAGTTGCGCAACGGCAAGTCCTTGTTGTCCGCCGTGGACAGCGGATATACCCGCGCCACGGTGACCATCCTTGACGCCAACGTCACCACGCTTATCGCCGCGGCCGTATTGATGCACTTCGGCACGGGCCCCATCGAAGGTTTCGCCATTGCGCTGAGTGTGGGCGTGGTGTGCAGCGTGTTCACCGCCCTTGTGGTGAGCCGCGCCATCTTCGATTTCCTTCTGAACCGTGAGCTGCTGCATGGCACGTTGGAGATGATGAGCTTCTTCAAGCCCGACAGCCATCATGAGTTCATGGGCCGCCGCAAGATGGCCGCCATCGTGAGCGGGGTGGCCATCATCGCCGGCCTCGCCACCTTCGCCTATCGAGGCGAGGATAATCTGGGCGTGGATTTCACCAGCGGGACCAACATGGTGGTGGACCTTCAGACAGAGGAGGCCATTGGCGTGGGCGCGGTGCGCAGCGCGCTCCTTGAATCCGGGTTCCACGATCCCATGGTCCAGGAATATGACGCGGGCATCCCGGGACACAACCGGTTCATGATCCGAATCGGGGAAGGAAACTTGCCCAGCTCCGCGGAAGCCCGAGAATTGAGCGGCGCAATACCGGAAGAGGAAGGCGAAGAGGCCGATCCGGCCTTTGGGGAACTCGGCGATAACGCCGATGGCTTCGTTGACGTGGGTGTCACCGCAATGGTGCGAGGCGCATTCGCGCCGTTGCTCGAGGAGACCGGCGCGGCACTTGAATTCGACCGCATCGAACGGGTGGGAGCGGCCATCGGCGATCAGCTCCGCTGGGACGCCATCCAAGCCCTGACGTTCGCGCTGATCTTCATCGTGGCCTATCTCTGGTTCCGGTTCCAGTTGACCTTCGCGCTGGGCGCCGTGGCTGCCTTGGTGCATGATATTCTCGTGACGGTGGGGCTTTTCGCCCTCACGGGGCGCGAGTTCAACCTGCCCGTGGTGGCGGCCTTGCTCACCATTATTGGTTACTCGCTCAACGACACGATTATCGTGTACGACCGCATCCGCGAGGACATGCGATTGTATCGGGGCCGGGGCATGACGCTGGCCGAGATCATGAACTTGAGCATCAACCAAACCCTCGGCCGCACCCTGGTGACATCGACGACGACGTTGTTCGTGCTGCTCGTGCTGTTCATCTTCGGCGGCCCGGTCATCAACGACTTCGCCTTCGCCCTTATCGCCGGCGTGATTGTGGGTACCTACTCCTCCATCTTTGTAGCCAGCCCCATGGTCCACTTCCTCAGCCAATGGCAGAGTCAGCGGTCGGCGGCGCTAAGCGCGTCCGAGCCAAAGGCCAAGGCCAAGGGCGAGCAACAAGCGGTCCAAGAACGGCAGCCGCGCAAGGGCCGGTACAAGCGCAAAAAGCCCCGCAAGAAGAGCGAGGAACTTGAGGGCGGCGAGGAGACTGTTAAGTAAGCAGGCTGTACGCTCTGAATGATCCAGCGCCGGAATTCCCTCATCCCGGGGAATTCCGGCGCTTCGCTTCTAGGGTTCGCGGGAAATGGCGGTTGACTCACAGACCCGCGTCCGCCGCGACCCGCCCGCGGCGGGCTAAGCGGGTTTCTAGCGCCGCCAGCGCCACACGGCCAGACTGGCCAAGCCAATGCCGAGCAAACTCATCGTCGCTGGTTCGGGGACAACATGCACACTGAAGGCCAGTTGCCGGTCCACGATGTGTGGAGGATCCTGGGTCAGGTCCAGGTCGAGTACCGGCGTATTCCAGGGCGCCTGTTCTGAAGCGCGCCATCTAGCCGGCCCCGCCATCCATGAACCGCTGTCCCCAGCAAGCGCCCAGTGGACGCTGCCGGGGCCGTCGGCCGA
>SKRY01000138.1 GCA_007118235.1 Candidatus Hydrogenedentota bacterium
CCGATGAAGACCGCGCGGGAGACGATGGAATGGCCGATGTTGACTTCATTGAGCCCGCTAATGGCGGCTACGGGCCGGAGATTGCGGATGGTTAGACCGTGACCCGCATTGAAGATCAGGCCCGAGTCAATGGCGTGCGCGGCGGCCTGCACCAGCCGGTTGAGTTCATCCTTCGTGCTGGCTTCATCCGCGTTAGCATATGCGCCGGTATGCAATTCCACATAATCCGCCCCCGTCGCGGCGGACGCCTCAACCTGCTCTTGCTCAGGATCGATGAACATGCTCACCTTGACGCCTGCCTCATGGAACCGCGAAACCACCTCGGTAAGCCGTTCCCGCTGACTGGCGACGTCCAAGCCGCCCTCGGTGGTGACCTCCTGGCGGTTTTCGGGCACGAGACACACGGTGTGCGGCTGGATGCCGGTGGCGATGCCGATGATTTCGTCCACGGCGGCCATTTCGAGGTTCAGCCGCACATTAAGCACCTGAGCCAGCAGCTCCACATCGCGATCCTGAATGTGGCGGCGATCCTGGCGCAGGTGGACCGTGATCTGATGGGCCCCGGTCAGCTCGCAGACCTTGGCCGCGGCGATCACGTCAGGCTCAACGCCTTTCCGGGCCTCCCGCAACGTGGCGACATGGTCTATGTTAACGCCGAGTTCGACGCTGACGCCTTTTGCTTCCATCGTCCCCCCTCGTGTGTGGCCAGCCGGTTAGCTTATCCTTCCTTGACGGCGAGTTCGCCCAGCGCGGCGATTTCGTTGGCGATGCGTTCGGTCAATTTTTCCGCGACCCGCCCGTCATCGTGTTGCACCATCACCCGCACGATCGGCTCCGTGCCGGATGGCCGCAATACGATGCGGCCCTTGCCGCCCAATTCCTCCATGGCGCGCTCGCTGATTTGGTCCAACACGTCCTTGCCGGGCTTCGCCCTCCCATTCAAGGGCACCGTCCGGTGCGCCTCGGGAAGCGGCTGGTAGGCGCTGCCCAGCACGGACAAGCCCTGCGCCTTGCGCAACATGGCGGCGAGAACCTGAAGGGCGGTGATCAGGGCGTCGCCCGTGGTGTTATGCTCGAGAAGCACGATGTGCCCGGAGGATTCGCCGCCCAGAACCAAGCCTTGTTCGCGCATGGTCTCGACCACATGGCGATCGCCCACCTTGGTCCACACAATTTGCGCGTTCCACGGCGCGATGGCGCGCTGCAGGCCGCCGTTGGCCATGATGGTGGTGGCGAGGGTCTTATGGGGCAAGGCCTCGCGTTCAAGGAGGTCCCTGGCCAGCACGGCGAGCAGGGCGTTCCCGTCAAGCAGGCGGCCGTCGTTGTCCGCCATGACCACGCGATCTCCGTCACCGTCAAAGGCCACGCCCAAATCGGCGCGTTCGCGGATCACCGTGGCCCGCATTTCCTCGGGGTGCATGGATCCGCAGCGATGGTTGATGTTGACGCCGTTGGGATTGACGCCGATGGGAATGACGTCCGCGCCAAGTTCGGCCAATGCGTTCGGGGCCACCTTGTACGCGGCCCCGTGGGCGCAGTCCACGACGATGCGCAACCCATCCAGACGCAAGTCGCGGGGGAAGGAGGCCTTGGCGAACTCGATGTAACGGCCCGCGGCATCGTCAATGCGTCTCGCCCAACCGATGCCATCGGGCGCGGGTTTGAAATGGTCAATCTCATTGCCCATCACAAGCGCCTCGATCTCATCTTCCAGCTTATCATCCAGCTTGAAGCCGTCCGGCCCGAAAAACTTGATGCCGTTGTACTGGAACGGGTTGTGGCTTGCGGAGATCATGATGGCGGCGTCGGTGCGCAGGCTGCGCATGATGTAGGACACCCCCGGGGTGGGTAACGGCCCCACCAGCAACACGTTCACGCCCATGCTGCACAGGCCCGCCGTGAGGGCGTTCTCGAACATATAGCCGGATTGGCGCGTATCCTTGCCGATGAGAATGGTGTGCGGGCGGTCGCCCCGGCGGAAGACGTGGCCAGCCGCGCGGCCAAGGCGCAGGGCCATATCCGCCGTCATGGGATACTCGTTCGCGACGCCCCGTATCCCGTCAGTGCCAAACAGCCGTTCAGTCATTGTGCGTTCTCCCCATAATCGCATCACTCATGCGCGCCACGCGCCCCATCGTTTTCACATCATGCACCCGGACGGCGGAGGCCCCGTGGGCGATGGCGATGGCCACCGTGGCCGCCGTGCCCTCGGTCCGCTGATCCGGGGACGCATCAAGCACCTTGCCTATCGTCGACTTGTTGGACGTTCCCACAAGGAGGGGCCGCCCCAACTCCTTGAACTCGCCGAGGCGCCGCAGGAGATGGAGATTGTGCTGGACGGTCTTACCGAAACCAAAGCCGGGGTCGAGCCAGAGGCGTTCCTCCGGGATCCCTTGGCGCACGGCGTAATCCAAACGCTCCTCGAAAAAAGCCCGGATATCGTCAACCACGTCATCATAGCGCGGCGCATCCTGCATGGTCTTAGGAGCGCCCTGCATGTGCATGAGCACGCATTCGCAGCCCGCGCTGGCCAGGACATCCGCCATGGCGGGATCGCCGCGCAAGGCGGTGATGTCGTTGATCATCCAAGCCCCGGCCTCAAGCGCGCGGCGGGCCGTTTCTCCGCGGTAGGTATCGACGGAGAGAGGGAGGCCGATCTCCGCAAGGCCTTTAATAACGGGTAAAATCCGGTTCCGTTCTTCCTCGGGTTTCACTGCTTCGGCGCCGGGACGGGACGATTCGCCGCCGATATCCACGATGTCCGCCCCTTGGTCCGCCAAGCGCCGGGCGTGCTGGCGCGCGGTGTCCGTCTCAAGAAAACGGCCCCCGTCAAAAAAGGAATCGGGCGTGACGTTGAGCACGCCCATGACCACGGTCTTCCGCCGCGCCAAGCGGAAGACCGGTTCTCTCAAAGCCGGCTTACACACCGTCGGGCAAAGGGTCTCCCGGTTCCATACCGGCGGTTTCATCACTCATCTCGCCTCCCGGGGGAGGTGAGACAACAACCCCTTCCTCGCGCCGGCCCGGCACATGTTTGTCCTTGGCGGGCTCCGGAGGCAAGAGGTGTTTGCCGCCATTCGCGGTGATGATCTCGTCGATTTCTTGGGCTTCAAGGGTCTCGCGTTCGTATAAGGCTTCCGCCAGCGCCACCAAAATGTCCTTGTGGTCGATCATCATCTGCTTCACGTCGCTGTAGGCGTCCTCAAGCAGCTTATGCACAGTCTTATCCACCGCCGAGGCGGTTTCCTCGCTGTAGTTGCGCTCCTTGACGAAATCCCGGCCCAGAAACACCTCGCCGTTGCTGCCGCCAAACGACACGGGCCCAAGCTCGCTCATGCCCCACTCACACACCATGGCGTGAGCACGGTCCGTGGCGACCTTGAGGTCGTTGGCGGCGCCGCTCGTGAATTCGCCGAACACGGTGTCCTCGGCCGCCCGGCCGCCCATGAGCACGCGCAACTGGGCAAGACAGTAGGACTTGGACAAGCTGTAGCGGTCTTCCTGTGGAATCATGCTGGTCAAGCCCAGCGACGGCCCGCGGGGAATAATGGTCACTTTGTGGATGGGATCGGCGTTGGGCAGAAACCGGCCCACCAGCACATGGCCCGCCTCGTGGTAGGCCGTGTTGCGCTTCTCCGCCGGACTCAACACTAGGCTGCGCCGCTCGGGCCCCATCATGACCCGGTCCTTGGCGTCCTCGAAATCCTGCATCGTGACCGTATCGTGACTCCGCCGCGCGGCCAAGAGCGCCGCTTCATTCACCATGTTGGCGAGATCCGCGCCGGAGAAACCCGAGGTCCCGCGCGCCAAGGTTTGCAGGTTTACGTCTTCGTCCGCCGGGATGTTCTTGCCCTTGACATGGATCTCCAGAATCTTCTCCCGGCCCTTGACGTCGGGATTGGGCACGACAATCTGCCGGTCGAACCGGCCCGGCCGCAACAGCGCGCGGTCAAGTACGTCGGGCCGGTTGGTGGCGGCCATCAGAATGACCCCATCGCTTGAGTTGAAGCCGTCCATCTCCACGAGCAGTTGGTTAAGCGTCTGCTCGCGTTCGTCGTGACCACCGCCGAGACCCGCCCCGCGCTGGCGGCCCACGGCGTCCAGCTCGTCAATGAAAATGATGCACGGCGCGTGTTTCTGCCCTTGTTGGAACAGATCGCGCACGCGGCTCGCCCCCACGCCCACGAACATCTCGACGAAATCGGAGCCGCTGATGCTGAAGAATGGCGCATTGGCCTCGCCCGCGACGGCCCGGCCCAGCAAGGTCTTTCCAGTCCCCGGCGGCCCCACCAGCAGGACGCCCTTGGGAATCTTGCCTCCCAGCCGCGTGAATTTCTGGGGATCCTTCAAGAACTCTACGACTTCCTGCAACTCTTCCTTGGCTTCATCCACCCCGGAGACATCGTTGAAGGTCACCGTTTGGTCGCTGTGGTTGACCAGCTTCGCCCGGCTCTTCCCAAACGACATGGCCTTATTGTTGCCGCCTTGCATGTGCCGGAACATGAAGAACCAGAACAGGCCGATGATCAGCAGCAGCGGGATCATATTGATGAGGAAGCTCGACATCATGGTGCTGTCGCGCTTCATGCTGTAGTCGACCCCCTGCGCGGACAGCATTTGCTCCCAGTCATCGGGAAAAGTGTGCCACTCAAACTCCATGCGTTGCTGATTTTCGACGGGCTCCTTGAATTCGGCTTCGTAAGCGAATCCATCCTCGCCCAAGTTGGTGACACTTAACTCAGCGATATTGTCACGCTCCAGCTCCCGCTCGAAGTCTTGTTTTCGCAGCTCAACCGTGGGCCCGCTAATGCTGTCCGCGTAGTACATCAGCGCCAGCGCCCCGATGAGCAGCAGGATCAGCCAGAGCGAAATCTGTTTCAAAAAACCGTTCATAACGAGATGAAAGAATCCTTTTGACGTGGGATGGAGTGATCTCCGGAACCGTTCCGGACTTTACCATATACTTCTCTATCATAACACAGGACGGGAAAGCGCACAATGCGGATTCCTGATTCGCCGCCGCGGAGCTACCCCTTCACTGTCCAGGGAATGGGCAGGACGCAGGCGGTTCTCTCTCCGTCAGTTACTGAGAAATGGCGTTCATAAGCTGTTGGAATGTGAGACGTTATCCTCGCAACAACCGTGGTGGCCTCCATACGGCGGCGCGTACGGCCATCACGGGCGGGACAGGCTCTCATCCGCGGGAGACGGCCGCTCCAGCGCATCATACGCAGCCAACAACTCCCGGTGGGCCTGGAACGCAAGAGGAGGCCGCTCAACAGCTCCGAACAGGCCCACATCCATCGCGTCCGACCGAGCCTCCATATCCCCTTCCCAACCATCCAGCCGGTAGCCGAGCACCACGACCGCTCCGGATATCGGGCTCTGTTGTGTGCTGACGCCAAAAAGCCGCGCGCCGCGGCCCCGGAGGCCGGTCTCCTCTTCCAACTCGCGCAGCGCCGCTTCCTCGGTGGTCTCGCCCAACTCGACAAAACCGCCGGGCAGACTCCATAACCCTTTGGCCGGTTCGACCGCCCGCTGGACAAAGAGCACCTTGCCCTGGCCGTCGCTTACCACGCAGCAAGCCGCGGGCACAGGGTTCAAGTAGTAGAAACGATGGCAGCGCTCACAATGGGGACGCGGACTCTCACCGTCGTCGCGCGATTCAAGCGATTCGCCGCAAATTGGGCAGAAATTCCATGCAAATGGCGCCGGTTTGCTCATACATACCTAACTTTATCATGGCCCCGGCCAGGATGCAACGCCTCACAGTGTTTGCGTGCGCTTCTTCTATCGCTCCAAGGCGTTGGGGTAAGGCGGGAGCGTGCTCAAACGGGGATCCTCGACTGGACCGCCCAC
>SKRY01000075.1 GCA_007118235.1 Candidatus Hydrogenedentota bacterium
AAGCCATCCAAAAACACGCGGACGCCCTGGAGTTCGAGCAGGCCGCCGTGCTCCGCGACCGGCTACACGCCATCGAACAAACCCTTGAGCGCCAGCGGGCCGTCCGCACGGGTCACGAAGGGGACACCGACGTGTTCGGCGTATATACCGAGGGGCGCTACAGCGAGGTGCAGGCGCTATTTTTCCGCGGGGGCAAACTGATGGGCGGACGCTCGTTTTCGTTTAAGCGCCACGAAATGCCCGTGGACGAGATGCTGAGTTCGTTCATCTTGCAGTACTACAGCGACGGCGCGCTCATCCCGCCCGAGATTCTTGTTCCCGTGTCTTTGGACGAGCACGAAGTCCTCGCCGAAATCCTTTCCGAACAGCGCGGCGGCCGCGTCACCCTCCATCATCCCCAACGAGGCGACAAGCGGGGCATGGTCGAATTGGCTGAACGCAACGCCGAGAGCAGCTTTCAAGAGAAGCGCCTCTCGGAGAAAGCCAATAAGGACATCCTTGAGCAAGTGCGGAAAGCGCTCCAGCTTCCCCGCGTTCCCCAGCGGATCGAGTGTTTCGACATCTCCACGACGCAGGGGGCCAAGGCCGTGGGCTCCATGGTGGTCTTCGAAGGCGGCGAGCCGAACAAGAACCGGTATCGCCACTACGCCATCAGACAGGTGGAAGGTCAGGACGATTTCGGGATGATGCGGGAAGTCTTAATGCGGCGCTACCAGCGGGCCATCGAGGAAGGCGACTTGCCGGACCTCGTCTTGCTGGACGGGGGCAAGGGCCAACTGGGCGTCGCCACGGCGGTGTTTCAGGACCTCGGTCTCGACGATCTCCCCGCCGCGGGCATCGCCAAGAGCCGGAGCCAAGAAGACGGCTCCCATTCGCCGGAACGGTTCTTCATCCCCGGCCGGATGAATCCCATCGTGCTGAAACAACATTCGCCGGTGGTTCATCTGTTGGCGCGCATCCGCGACGAGGCCCACCGTTTCGCCAACACGTATCACCGCAAGCGGCGGGGCAAGGCCTTGACAAGCACGAAGCTCACCAATATTCCCGGCGTCGGCCAACGGCGCGCCCGGCAACTGCTCAACGCCTTTGGTTCCGTGGCCCGGATCAAGGAAGCGGACCCCGGCCAAATCGCCGAGCTGCGCGGATTCAACCGGAAACTCGCGGAAACCGTCAAACACCATCTCGAGCCGGACCCGGATACGGAAAGGACGGCGCCATGATCCCCTTGGCGATCCTCGCGGCGCTCTTCGCCTTGATCAGCCTGCTTGCGGGCCTTTGGGCGCTGTTTGTCTACCGCCACCCCGGAAAGCCCCGCGCGGACGAAGTGCACTTCATCGCCACGGAAGACGGCTGGCGCATCGCCGCGCACCGTTACCGGCCAAAGGCCTCCGGCGCCCATGGCGAACCGGTGTTGTTATGCCACGGCATTTTCGCGAATCATCGCAACTTCGAGGCCCCCCCCGGCGGCGCCATCGTTGGTTCCCTAACGGAGGCGGGATACGACTGCTGGGCGCTTGATTACCGGATCTGCCGAAGCGCGCAAGCCCCGGCCGGGGAGTGGTTCGAGGCTACACTGGACGATGTGCTCCTAAAGGATTTGCCCGCCGCCATCCAGCACATACAAGAGCGCACGGGGTTTTCCCGCATTCACTGGGTGGGCCATTCGCTCGGCGGTATGCTGTTTTTCGCCTACGAGACCGTCTGCGGGGCGGAAGCCATCGCCTCTGCCGCCGTACTAGGCGCGCCTCCCAGTTTCGAGGGCGTCCACATGCCCCGACGGCGGCTGCTCGGCCTGCTTTTCTACTATGTTCCCTCGGCGCTCTCGTTTCTCGTCCGTCTCGCCGCGCCCATAGCCGGCTTCATGCGCCTGCGGCTCCGGCTTGTGCCCATCAATTGGGCGAACGTTCACCCCGATGTCTCACCGGGCGCCTTCTTCAATCTTGTCGACGTAGCCCCCTACCCGGCGGCGCGCGAAGCCGAGGAGTGGGCCGTCACTGGACAGTGGCTCATGAATAATGGGCGGACAGATGTCGCCGTGGAAACAAACAAACTCCGCACGCCGTTGCTAGGCCTCTATGCGGCGTATGATCCCCTGGCGCGGCGGGACAACGTGACGCGGTTGTTCAATTCCCTGTCCCACGACGACAAGAAGCTCATCGTTTTAAGCACGGAATTTGGCTATTCGGCGGACTACAAGCATGTCGACTTGGCCTTCGCCCGTCACGGCCGGGAGGAGGTGCATCGTCCCATCGTGGAATGGTTGCGCGCCTATCCCGCCACGGAAGTAGAAACAGCCGCGTCCCTGGCAGGGAGCGAGTGAACATGGAAGCGCATGCGCCGAACACCCCGGTGGCACAAGTCTCGGGATTCCGCAAGGTCTACAACACGACTGTTGCGGTGGACAACCTGGACTTTACGGTCGAGCCCGGCGCCATCCTGGGCCTGCTCGGACCGAACGGCGCCGGCAAGACCACGCTATTGCGCGGCATGGCGGGCATCATCCCGCCCACGCGGGGCTGGCTGCTGATAGGAGGACACGACGTGGTGCGGGAGCCCGTCGAGGCGAAGCAACGCTTGGCGTATGTCCCCGATGACCCCCACCTCTTCGACGCCCTAACGGTGTGGGAGCACCTCGAGTTCATCGCCGCGCTGTACGGCGTGGCGGACTACGAGCCAAAGGCGGACGCCCTGCTTGAGCGGTTCGAGCTAACCCGCCAGCGAAACACCATGGCCCACGAACTCTCCCGGGGGATGCGTCAGAAGGTGGCGATCGCCTGCGCGTACATTCACGCCCCGCAACTCATCTTGATGGACGAGCCCATGACCGGTCTGGATCCCCGGGGCATCCGCACGCTCAAGGAGAGCATCACGGAAGAAGCCGCCAAGGGAACCGCTGTTATTGTGAGCAGCCATCTGCTCGCGCTTATTCAAGACCTGTGCACGAGCTTGCTCATCATTCATCACGGCCGGAAGGTCTACATGGGTTCCGCCACGCAAGCGCGATCATTGTTTGGCGAGAGGGAGACGGATCCCTCGCTGGAGGATGTCTTCTTCCGGGCCACCGGCCAGGCGGACTCGCCGTTCAATCCATCAACCTGAGGAACCCCATGCTCCACCCCGGTATCGTGACACTAATCCGATTGCGGATGAAAGGCGTCGTGCGCCAGTTTCTGCATTCCTTGCGCAGGCCGCGCCATATCGCCCTGAGTCTGCTGGGATTGGGGCTCATCAGTTTGTATCTCGTTTCTCTTGTCGCGAGCGCCATGGGAATACTTGAAGAGGGCGGCTCTCATGCGCCGTTCATGGTGGAATACCGCGATGCGCTCGCCACGCCGGCGATCCTCGCGCCCTTGTTGCTCATCTTCGCGCTCCTTGGAGTCCTCCTGACCCTTCTGCTCCCCACGGCGCCTTTGGCGTTCCAGCCCAACGAGATCGATTGGCTCTTCCCCGCGCCCGTTCCCCGGTGGCAGGTGATCCTTTACCGGTTATGGGGCGTTCTACTGCAATCCGTGGTCATTTCGTTCCTTATCGCCATGGGAATGCACGCCGTAAGCGGAAATGTCGTGCTCACCTTCCACGGGCTGCTGTTCTACTGGTTGTGCGCCAATTTGGCCGCCATCACCATCGCCCAGTGGCATCGCGGCTTGGGAAACGGAGTCCGAAAGTGGGGGAGCCTCGTTGCGCTGGTGGGAGGGACGGCGAGCTATGCCGCCCATATCGGATTCGCCGTGACCGGCGGCCCAACCACGGCGGAGGGCGTGTTGGAAAGAGTGGCGGCCGACCCGATCATCCAAGGCGCCGCGCTGCCCCTGCGGCCGTTCGCCATCCTCATCTTCGCCCAGGCGCCCTGGTCGATCCTCGCCCCTCACGGCCTTGTGTGCTTGGCGCTGGTCCCCACGCTGGCGGTGGCGCTGTGCCGCGTCCATGAGAAATCCATCGAACGCATCGTGGCGGAAAGCGAACGCCATTACCAACGGCTCGAACGGTTCCGGCGGGGCCAACTGTTCCAAGGTCCCAGCGGTTCGGCCGGAAGCCTTCGGTTGCCTCGCTTCCCGCACTGGTCGGGTTTCGGCCCGTTGTACCGCCGGCAAGTCATGGCGGGGCTCCGCCAAAGCCGCAAGCTGCTTCTCGTCTTTCTTGCGCTGGCCCTGGCGGGAGGCGCCGGGGCGTTGTTCACCGGCGGACGCGGAATGGGCGCGCTTGGCGTGCTCGCTATCGTCGCCGCTGTGTACGGGGCATGGTTTCTCCCCTTCGATTTTCGCGCCGATCGCAGCCGGATGGAATGGCTCCGGGCCTTTCCCGTGAAAGCCGTGACCCTGGCGTGGGCGCAAACGGCCGCGAACGCCACCCTCGCCGGAGGTCCTCCCGCGGCGCTGATGTTCGTGGGGGTGCTCGTGGTGGACGGCCTAAGCCCAACCCCGTTCGTGGCTGCCTTTCTGCTGCTGAGTTTTACCCTGTGCCTATCGGCGGTGGAGAATCTGCTCTTTCTACTCTTCCCTCAGCACAGCATGTTCAACATGCGAGGCAACCTCCACGCCATGGGACAGGCCTACGCCCTGTTCTTCATCCGCTTCGTCTTCTACTCCGCGTTACTGTTCGCGACTTCCCTGCCCGGCGGTCTGGCGCTACTCGTCTTTGAATGGCCGGTGTTCATTAGCGGGCTCATGGCCGTCTTCTCCATGCTCCTTGCGGCCAGCGGATTCATCTGCCTTACCGCCTGGGCCTTCGAGCGTTACGACATAAGCCGCGAAATCGACGCCTGAACAGACAACGTCTGCGCCGTGCCCCCTTGTTCCAAACCGGTCTTTACCGCCAATCGTTGTGGGGCAGTTACTTATGGGGCACATACAATGAAAGAATTACCGATGTAGCTTCGCATTTCAAGGTTGACGCGCCAGTTGTAATGCGCCATGGGAGCCACGCCTCTGGCGCAGGGGCGTGTAGGGCGCTGAAAGCGCCATGGGGATCAGCCTGGGGCAAGCAAAGCTCAGCCCCAGGGTGGACTCCACCCTGCGTGTCCGTCCTGAAGGGACGGAACACAGGCGGGGGCGCTCGCTTCGGTCCCTTCAGGACCGATTTGGGAGGCGGCCTTTGACCTGGGGCTGCGCTTCGCTTGCCCCAGGCTAATTGCTATCGCGCCTCTGGCGCGGGTTTGGTCCACTATCCGTATAACGCCTTTTATATGAACCGGCGCAAGGGACCGTGCATTTTGGCGCCCGCCCCAAGTCCATGTTGTGGCAACACCCCACGCTCTATCTTCGCGCCGGAACCGCGCCTTAAGCGTCACTCCACGTACGCCAACCCCTCCTCGCGGATGTCGCGCAGCGCGGCCGGGCCGATCCCGTCAATCCGGGTCAATTGATCAAGCGTGTCGAAGGGGCGCAGTTCGATGAGTTGTTCGGCCCGCGTCGGACCGACATGCCGAATACGGGTCAGTTCCTCCAATGGCGCGGTGTTGATGTTCACTCGTCCGGGCTCATCGTGATCCTCTTCGGTTTCGGCTTCGTCATCGGGCTCCACCATCTCTTCCGCCGTGTCCTCGGGCGCCTCGTATTCCTCGGTTACATCGGCGGCCGATGGGGCATCGTCACCGGCTTCGGGCGCGCTGCTCGCTACCTCCTCCGCCTCGACAGCGGCGGACGGCTCTTGCGCAATAGACGGCTCTTCCTCCCCGGCCGCCAGCGCCTCGGGCGCCGCCGTTGCGAAATGCTCCCGGAGCATCCCGTGGGCAAAGGCGTACCCCCCGCCCACCCGCCGAAGAAAACCGAGGCCGGCGGCGTGTTCCAAGAATCGGACGTAACGCAGGGGCGCGTAACCGCTTATCCACAGCGTGATGCGGAGAT
>SKRY01000303.1 GCA_007118235.1 Candidatus Hydrogenedentota bacterium
ATTAATAAGGAGGAGTCATGAGCGTAGACCTGAGCAAACTGAGCGAGGCCATTGTAAAGGGCCAAATTGATGAGGCCAAGCAACTTACCGAGGAAGCAGCCCAGAGCGGTATGGATGTGCAAGAGATTATGAACAAGGGGCTGATCGTCGGCATGGAGACCGTCGGGCAGAAATGGAAGTGCGACGAGATGTTCATGCCCGAGGTCATCCGGTCCGCCAAGGCCATGAGTAACGCCATGGACTGCATCCGGGAGGAGCTTGAGAGCACCAGCTCCGGCGCGGGCACGATGGTGATTGGCACGGTGGCCGGCGACCTTCATGATATTGGAAAGAATCTGGCGGCCATGATGTTCGAGGGTGCGGGCTACAAGGTCATCAATATTGGGATTGATCAGCCGAACGAGGCGTTTGTGGATGCCGTCAAGGAGCACAAGCCGAAGTTGCTCGGTATTTCCGCCCTTCTTACTACGACCATGGCCCGGATGGGCGAGATTGTCAACGGCTTGAAGGAAGCGGGTATTCGCGACGAGGTCACGGTGGTTATCGGCGGCGCTCCCGTGACGGACGATTTCGCCAAGGAAATCGGCGCGGACATCTATGCCCCCAATGCCCGGGCGGGCGTGGAGCGGGTGGAAGAGTACTTCAAGGCAGTTTAGCTCCGAACCGCAGGCCGGAACAGGGAACGCGGCTGTTCAACGGCCTGCTTTTTTGTTTGGAAAGGATCAATATATGAAGATGAATTATTCCGTCAATACGTCTCCACAGTTCAGGGTTCTTTCCGAGGATCAGATAGAGGAGATATTCTACAGCGCCCTGGACGTGCTGGAGGAAGTTGGCGCATTGGTGTACCACGAGGAGGCGATCTCGCTCTTCCGGCGCAGTGATGCGGTGGTTTCTTCCGACAACGTGGTCAGGATTCCGATTTCGATGGTTGAGCAGGCGCTCAACTTCTACCCGCGAAAGATCACGCTAAGCGGGGTGGATGGAAAACGCGCCACGAAGCTTCAAAAGGACACGGTCTCTTTTGGTACGGGATCCGACTTGCCGTTCTGCTATGACCGGCAAACGGGCGAGCGGCGTTCCACGAGCTACGAGGACGTGAAGCTTGCAGGGCGCATCGTGGACTATCTCCCCAACTACGATTTCTTCATGTCGCACGGGATCGTGCGGGACGCGCCCAATCCGCAGACCTACGACAGGCACCAGTTTCTCGCGATGCTTGAGCAGTGCAGAAAACCGATGGTGCTTACCTGCGTGGACGGGGAAGGCCTCGAGGATTTGTGGAGGATGGCTTGCGTGTTGCGGGGCAGTTCGGACGAGTTCCGCCTCAACCCGATGTTCGTGGTGTACATCGAGCCTATCTCCCCTTTGAAGAACGACCGGACCGCCATGGAAAAGCTGCTGTTCGCGGCCGAAAAAGGCATTCCCGCCATGTATACCCCGTGTCCGAGCGCGGGCGCCACCGCCCCGGCCTCTCTGGCGGGCATGCTGGTCCAATCGCTCGCCGAGACCCTGCTGGCGGTTGTGCTCTGCCACCTGAAGAAACCCGGAATGCCGCTTATCATGGGCGGCGTCACGACCGTGCTCGACATGCAGAAATCCACGTACTCCTACGGGGCCCCCGAGCTGTCCCTCGCCTCGGCCGCCAACACGGATATCGCGAAGTGGCTCGGCCTGCTGATGTTTTCCACCGGCGGTTGCACGGACTCCAAGGTCTTGGACGAACAGGCGGGGGCGGAGATGATGACAAGCATCTTGTACGCCAACCTTTCCGGGGCCAATCTGGTGCACGACGTGGGCTATCTCGATAGCGGAACCAACGCGAGTTTGGAAAGCCTGGTTCTCAATGATGAGATGATAGGCATGAGCCGGCAGTTCTGCAAGGGCATTCAGGTGGATGAAGAGCATCTTGCCTTGGATCTCATTGAGAAGCAGGGGCCAGGGGGCGAATACGTCACCACGGAACACACCTTTGAATATTGGAAGGAGTGGTATCTGCCCCAATTGCAGGATCGGGCCGATTACGACACCTGGCTGGCCGGCGGGAGCAAGTCGATGAATGATCGCACGTTCGAGAGGACGCAGAAGATCATCGACACGCACCGGCCGGAACCGATACCGAGCGATAAGTTGAAGGCAATCAAGAAGATCGTGGAGGACGCCGACCACCGCCATTCCCGATAGAGGCGTTATCAGGAAATGACCGGTTCGAGTCCTTAACCCGAAAAACATACGAGCAGAGGTTATCAATGGGATCCACCAGGACCAACATGAAGGTGAATGTGTCTCCCCAGTTTCGGATATTCTCCGATGACCAGAAGGAGACAATCTTTAATGGCATGATGCGAACGCTTACCTATACAGGGGCGGCCGTACACCATGAGGGCGCGCGCAAGCTGTTCGCCGATGCGGGCTGCAGGGTGGACAAAGATGGGCTCAAGGTGTATTTTCCACAGGAAATTATCCGAAAAGCGCTGAGCACCCTGCCGGTTGTTTTCGAGATATTCCCTTGGGACGGGAATCCGGACAAGAAGATCGTGGTGGAGCGGGGAAGGAGCTATTTCGGCCCTGGTCCGACGCCGCCGTATTTCATTGACACCGACACCCTGGAGCGCCGCAAGTACCTGCGGAAGGACGCCACGACCGTGGCGAGGGTGTGCGACGTGCTGCCGAACATTGGCTACGTGCAGTCGCTTGGCTCCATCAGTGACGTCACCAACGGATTGGCGGATGTCTACGAGTTCGCCGACATGATACGCAACACGACCACCCCTATCATGAGCTGGTCGTTTGGCGTCGAGGGGTGCCGCGACGAGCACCGCATGGCCATCGCCATGGCCGGCGGCGAGGAGGAGTTCAGGGCGAGGCCGAACTACATCTTCTACGGCGAGCCCATATCTCCGCTCGTCAGCGACTTCCACGCCATCGACAAGTGCATGTACTGCGCGGAACACCGCATCCCGCAGGTATATAGCCCATGCGCCATAGGCGGCGGCACCGTCCCGGCGACGCACGCCGGCCAGATCGTGGTCGCGTTGTCGGAGTCCATGGTGGGCGTCATTGCTTCCCAGCTCATCAATCCCGGCACGCCGATCATCGTCGGCGGGGTTCAGTCCATCCTGGACATGCGGTACAGCATCTACTCCTATGGCGCGCCGGAGCTTAGCCTGCTGAGCGCGGCCTTGACGGAGATGGCCCACTATTGCGGCTTGCCCATGTTCTCGCAATCCGGGTGTACGGACACCAAGGCAATGGATACGCAATCCGCCATCGAGGCCGCGATGTCCATCCACGCGGCGATGCTGAGCGGGGCCGACTTCGTGCATGACAACGGATACACGGAGTCGGGCAAGACCGGCGACATTTTCCAGACAGTCATGGCCGACGAGATCATCGGGATGGCCCGGCGAATTGAGCAAGGCATCGAGGTGAATGAAGAATCCATGGCGATGGATGTCATCAAGTCGGTGGGGCCTGGCGGACACTATCTTTACGAGGACCACACCATGAAGTGGTTCCGTAAGAACTTCCGGCCCACATTGATGGAGCGAAGCAGCTATGAGGACTGGGAAGCCAACGGGTGCAAGACCATGAAGGACCGGATCATCGAGAAGACCCGCGACATCCTGGCGACCCACGAGGGGCCCCGGTCAAACGTGCCGGCCCAAGCCGATAAAGAGATCGAGCGCATCCTCGAAGAGGCCGAAGCGAGGATGGCGGGCCAGCAGGCCAGTTAAGAGACCCGAGAGACCGCGCATAATGGACAGGTTAGCCATCGGCATAGACACCGGCGGAACCTTTACCGACGGGGTTCTCCTTCAGTACAGGACCCGGAGAATACTCCGCACGGTGAAGACGCTCACGACCCGGGACGATCTCAAGAAATGCGTGGTACGCGCCATTGACCAGCTTGAGATCGATTCGCCCGAGGCGGTGAAACTGGTGGGGGTGTCCAGCACCCTAGCCACGAATTCCATCGCCATGGGCAATACCCGCCGGGTTGGCTTGCTCTTGATAGGTTACGACCCGAAGCTCATTGAAGAGTTTGGATTCGGGGATAAACTGTCCGCGGATGTGGTGGCGCACTTTGAAGGGGGGCATTCCGCTCAAGGCGTCCAAAAGGCGACGCTCGATACCGAGGGAATACGGGAGTGGGTTGAAGCGAACAAGGATGACGTAGACGCGATAGCTATCTCTAGTTACTTCAGCCCGCTCAACCCCGATCACGAGGAACGGGCGTTCGAGATTGTGCGAAAGCATTGCGACCTCGCCGTGGTGATGGGGCATCAGCTTTCGACCCATCTCGATTCCATCAAGCGGGCGGCCACGGCGGCGCTGAACGCCTCGCTCGTGTACGTGATGCACGAGTTCATCGAGGCCGTGCAGGCCGCGCTCAAGCGCAGGAACATCATGAACGCCGCCCTGATGATCGTGCGCGGCGATGGCACGTTGATGCCATGCGACGAAGCCGTGCAAAAGCCCGTGGAAACCATCCTCTCCGGCCCCGCCGCAAGCGCCATCGGCGGTGATTTCATCACCCGGAAGCGCTCCTCCCTTGTTATCGACGTGGGCGGCACGACAACGGACATGGCCTTCGTGGACAACGGAAGTGTCGTGCTATCCCCCAACGGAGCGCGCGTCGGCAATATCCGAACGTCGGTCGCAACGGCGCACATCAGGACGGTGTGTCTGGGATGCGACAGCTTGGTTCACGTGGACAAGTACGGGACCATCACCGTGGGTCCGGAAAAGATCACGCCGTTGTGCCGGTTCGCCTCCACCAGGCAGGAGGTCAGGGACGAGATCCTCGGCCTGAAGAACAAGTCCCGAAATACCTGGAGGGAGAGCGACCTGGAGTACTGGGCGTTGTACAACGACGCGCACCAGGTATCCGGCGATTTGCTGGACGATAGAGCCAAGCAAGTCATGAAACTCCTCGCGGACGGTCCCAAGAGCGTGTCCTGTCTCATGGAAGCGGTCGGCGTATATCATGCCGATCAGCTATCCAGGGAGCAGTTGCGGAATTACGAAATTATCGAGGTGGCGGCCATGTCCCCCACCGACATATTTCAAGCGAAGGAAGACCTGGACCTTTGGGATGCGGAGGTGGCCGATCAAGCGGTTCGGTGTTACGCCCACATCCACGGCAAGACCCGAAGCGGTTTCATCGACGATACAATCGCTTCCATCGTCAAGACGCTGGTTGAAGAAGCCATAATCTTCCTGGCCAGCCACGATCTGCTGGACGCGAATATGCCGGAGCGGATCCAGGGTAGCTGGGGCAAATGGCTTCTGCAAGAGCTGCTCACGGATGATAGCCGCTACCTATCCGTGAATATCGACAGCAGGTTTCCCATAACCGGCGTCGGCGCGCCCGCGGACCACTTTTTGCGCCAAGTGGCGAGGGTGCTGTCCGCGCCGTTTGTGTTGCCGAGGCACCACGAAGTGGCGAACGCCATAGGCGCCGTGGCCGGAAGCATCATGGAAATCCGGGAAGCCCGCATCTTTGAGCAGACGAGCGAAGACACCCATACGTTCATCATCCTGTTGGGACGGGAGCAACTGAGCTTCTCTCACTATGAAGAGGCGTGCGAGTACGCGGAAAAGGCTTGCAAGAAGAAGGCCTTGGAAGCGGTCACCGAGACGGGGGTGTCGGATCCCTATGTGGAGTTAAAGACCTCCATTGAAGGCGGTCTTACACGTGTCACCGCGCGGGCGGTAGGCAGCCCCAAAATCTCCGACTGATGGTTCGCCAATGACATCCGGAAGGAAGCGGATAATCGCATGTGAAGGCATAAAGCCGGAGCTGACGCGGATGTTGGAAGAAACC
>SKRY01000404.1 GCA_007118235.1 Candidatus Hydrogenedentota bacterium
ATGTGGGCGGACGCCGGTTGACGTTCCTGCATACGCGGGGCCACGCCAACCATCACATCTGCATTCACGACTCCAAGGCCAACTCCGTTTTCACGGGGGACTCCTTTGGCGTGGCGTTTCCCGCTCTGCAGCATGGGACCCGACCGTATATCGCATGGGCCGCGCCGCCCACGGACTTTGATCCCGGCGCCGCCCGGGAAACGGTGGAACGGCTCGTAAACACCGGCGCCGAGCGGTTCTACCTCTCGCACTTCGGCGAGTTCACCGCCATCAAGGAAGGCGCCGCGATATTGCTTCGCAACATTGATCATCTGGAAGCCATCTTGAACGAAGCCGCCGAAACCGCGTTGACAGGCAATGAACTCCGGGCATGGTGCGAGGAGCGTTTGCGCAAGGTGACCGAAGAGGCCCTGCAGGCGGCGGGATTGCCATTGAATGATGACACCTTCCGGTGGGTCGAATCGGACCTGCGGCTCAACTCCCTGGGCCTGGCTTTCGTGGCGGCAAAACGCCGCCAAACGGTATCGGGATAAGAACATGAGACGTGACGCTGAAGCGCCCAGCGCGGCACAACCTTTCACCACCCGGTGGATCCGTCTTCGCTCGCCTATTCGTGGACTGGCCGCCGCCCTCGTCATCGTGGCCTGCGCGGCGGGCATCGCGGCATGTACGCGAAGCAACTCCGACAGCCACTTCTACCGGGGCTACGATCCGGATTTCCCCTTGAACGTTTCCATCGAATCCGTGGAAGAGAAAGAGTCCTACACGCGGGAGCACTTTTTCTTCGACAGCAACGCCGAGCACCGCATTCCGGCGCTCATGGCTGTGCCTCACGAGGATGGTCCTCATCCCCTCATCATCTTTGTCCATGGGGTGGGCCAGCGCAAGGAGTTCCTCGACGAGATCGCCGAACCGTTCGTCGAGGCTGGGTTCGCCAAGGTCACCTTCGATCAATACGACCGCGGGGAACGCAGTCTGGAAAGGGCGGGACCCATCCGAAGGACATCGGCCATGCGCCGCCGCACCGCGCTCACCGTCAATGAAATCCGGCGTCTCGTGGACTTTGCGGAGAGCCGGGAAGATCTCGACCACGAACGCGTGTATCTGGTGGGGGCGAGTTTCGGCGCCATCACGGGCGCGACGGCCGCCGCCTTCGAGGAACGCATCCAAGGGGCGGTGCTGACCTACGGCGGAGGCCATCTACCCACGTTGTTCCTCAGTCCGGCGGTCAAGGACGAGATTGGGTTCCTTGTCTATCCGTTGCGCTATTTGGCGTGGGCGTTCTTCTATCCGGCGGACCCCATTCACCACGTCGCGGATGTAAGCCCCCGGCCCATTCTTATGCAGAACGGCTTGGAGGATAGGCTGATCCCGCCGGCAAGCGCGGAACGCCTCTACGAGGCCGCCCGCGAACCCAAGGAAATCATCTGGTACGAAGGCGATCACATCGGACTGGACGAGGACGCGGTCGAGGAGGTTATCGACGATTCCATCAAATGGCTGTTGAAACAAGACGGACGCATCCGTGAGGTGGGAGAAAGCTCCTAACGGAAGTCCTTCCGCTGTTACTTGTTTCACCCCAAGAATTGTGGATGTTCTTATTAAGTCTGGTTTGGCTGGAAATCATTTCGGGCTATACCATGGTTTCGGCAGGAAGATTGAGCTTGGGTTGTTGTCAAACGTGGACATTGGACGGGCGCTACCATACATGGACCTTGGCGGCCATTCAGGTGAAAGGCCTTGGCGGCTAGCGGGCCAAACCCGCGCCGGAGGCGCGAGAGCGAGTAGCCTGGGGGAAGCGAAGCGCAGCCCCAGGGTAGAAGGCCCCCGCATGTCCGTCCTGAAGGGACGAAACAAAGACGCAGTGCTCGCTTCGGTCCCTTCAGGACCGATTTCAGAGGCGCCTGTGGCCTGGGGCGGCGCGTTGCTTGCCCCAGGCTATTCCCCTATTGCGCTTTCAGCGCATCATACGGCTGAGGTTGAGCCGTGGCTGCGGCCATGCGCCGTTGAGGCACAACCCATTGGCAGCAAAGACTGGTTTGGAACCTGCGGGCTAAGTCAAACACAATCGGGACAACCACAAGGTTGAGGCGGACGGAGTAATAGTCTTCCATTTCCATAGCGAATTCGAGGCACTTGTTGTATGTATAGCGAACGATTGGACGAAGCCTTCGCCTTTGCCCACACCCTCCACCGGAATCAGCGCCGGAAAGGGTCGCGCGTACCCTACGTCACCCATCTCATGGCCGTGGGGGCCTTGGTGGGCGAACACGGGGGCGACGAGGATCAGGTCATCGCCGCCTTGCTGCACGACGCCATGGAGGACCAGGGCGGCCGGAACACCCTGGAGCAAGTCCGCCTTCGCTTCGGCGACCGGGTGGCCGAACTCGTCACGGGGGCGAGCGACGCGGAGGATGATCCCAAGCCGCCTTGGCAAGAGCGTAAGGAGACCTTCCTACAACGGCTCGGCGCGGCGCCGCCCGAGCTGAAACTTCTCGTGGCCGCCGACAAGCTGCACAACGCGCGCGCCACGGTGACGGATCTCCGCCAATGGGGGGCCGCCGTGTGGGACCGCTTCCGAGGAGGGCGGGATGGAACCCTGTGGTACTACACCCAGGCGCTTGCCGCGCTCTCGCAGGATTGGGAGCACCCTATCTTGCACGACCTTGCTCAAGCGGTGGGTGAGTTGCGTCAATTGGGCCACGCGGCGGAAGCAAACAACTGAGGGACGATGTTCGTTGAACCATGACCGGCCAAGGCTCCCTTTACAGCCAGGCCCGTGAGGTAGGACCAGCCATGTCTCAGACGCGCACAGCGTTACTCGCAACGGCCGATGCAGGGACCCACGCGCGGTTCTCACCGATGCTCCAATCGCTGGACTACGAAGTGCTGTGGGTCCAAGATGGGCCCGGCGCCATCTCCCTGTGTCTGAGCTATCCGCCCGAAGCGGTGTTTCTCGACCACGCCCTGCCCGTTTCGGATGGCCTCTCCGTGGCCGCCAGCCTCAGGCGCGACCCCTCCGTGAAAGACGCGCTGCCGATCGCTCTCATTACCGGGGTCCCCGTTGACGCCCGCAAGACCGAGGCGGCCGGCATCACCGCCACGCTCAGCCGCGACCCAGGCTTCCATCACCTCCGCGAACTCGTGCAGGGCTGGCAAGTCGCGCGGTAGGTCATTGTCCAGCGCAAGGGCGTGTGGCATACTCGGTCATCGCAAACGTGTGTTGAAAACGAATCACTGTGAAGCAATTGGAGGTGGAATCGTATGCGTGGTTGGTTTACGGCGGCGGTAGCGGGCTCACTCATCGCATTGGCGGGCGCGGCGGACGAGGAACCGATGTACCGCGCGCAGAAGGATCCCGCGGCGGTTATCCCGCTGGAGCGCGCATTCGCGCACAACGATTACTGGCATCCCCGGCCGCTCTTCGATGCGCTGCATCGAGGCTTCCTCTTTGTGGAGGCGGACATATTCCGCGTGGACGATGATCTGCTGGTGGGCCATTCCCCGGATGAGCTAGCGCCCAATCTCACGCTCGAGGGCCTGTATCTGGATCCCTTGCTCGAACGGGTGCGCGAACACGGCCGCGTTTACCCGGAGGGGCCGGAGACGTTTTGGCTCATGATCGACATCAAGAGCCCCGGTGACTACACGTGGCCGCTGCTACACGAGACGCTGGCGGAGTACGAGGAAATGCTGACCGTGGTGCGCGATGGAACGCTTGAACCCGGTCCGGTGCGTGTCGTCATCAGCGGAGATCGCCCCGTCGAGATGATGCGGGAGGACGAAGTACTGTACGCCGGTGTCGACGGCCGGCTCACGGATCTGGACAGCGACGATCCCCCCCATTTCATGCCGTGGATCAGCGGCCACTGGTTCCGTCATTTCCGTTGGAACGGTCATGAGGAAATGCCGGAAGAAGAGCGGGAAAAGCTGGCGGACATCGTCGAGCAGGTTCACGCGCGCGGGCGTATGCTCCGTTTTTGGGCCACGCCGGAGAATCCCAATCTGTGGGAAGTTCTGCTGGAGCACGATGTGGACATGCTCAACACCGACCATCTCGACCGGCTTCAGGCGTTTCTGTTGGAGGCCGAGGAAAGGTAAAAAGGGAACCGGCCCTCATTCCCTCGGCATGATGATGACGCGCTGGGCGGTTTCGCGGACCTCGGCGCGGGTGAAGTGGCCGATGTCCCAGTTCATCGCATTGGCCGTGCCCGCCGCTACGCCGAGCACGGCCATGTCGTGGAGAGACATGCCCTCAAGCAAGCCAATGGCGAACGCCGCGAGGAGCGAGTCCCCGCTTCCCACGGCGTTGACCTCCTGGATTTTGGGAGGCCGGACATGATAGTGCTCGCCGCCGCGTGATACAAGCGCCCCTTCATCCCCCAGCGACAGGATGACCAGCTCGATGCCTTTCTGGTGGAACGCCTCCACGGCCCGCCAGCGCGCTTCCTCCGTGTCGAGGGCGAATCCCACGAGTTCCTCCGTCTCGCGGAGGTTGGGCTTTACCGCCGTGGGACGCGACTCAAGTCCGGCGGCGAATTCCTGGCCATGGCTGTCCAGAAACACCGGCTTGCCAGCGTCACGGGCCATGGCCACGAGGTCGCGGTAGATCGTCTCCATCGAGCGGCAGGGGACCGTGCCATTTAGCGTGACCAGCCGGGCCTCCTTGAGACGCCGGGCAAACTCGGCCCGGAATGTGTCGAGTTCTTCGCGGGTAACCGTGGGACCGGGTTCGAAAAGAGGCGTTTGCCGGTGAATGGAAGACTCGAGGACGGTGGTGATGGTGCGCGTATTATCCCTAAGCCAGACGGGGTAACACGTAACCTCGTCGTCATGCTCAATCATGTCCACGACGTGCCGGCCCGCATGGCCGCCCACCAGAACCATCGCGGCGCTGCGCCCGCCCAAGGCCTTCACGGCGCGCGCCACATTGTTGCCTTTCCCGCCCGGGACCGCGCTCCATCTGGACGCGACGTGTTTATGGCCCGGTTCGAGGGTTTCCATGAACAGGGTCTTATCCACGCACGGATTGGGCGTCACACATAGAACCACAAGTACGAATCCCCTTGGGCTGCGTTTCCGTCACCCAGGTTACACCGCAATAACGAACATCCCCCTAGCCCCCTTCAAAAGGGGGAACGAATCCCCGCCTGCCGCCATTCATGCAAACGCGGGAGTTCCCCAGCGGCCAAAGCCGGCAAGACGCCGGCGGTACGGTCAAGGGGCTAGGGGGTGTTGTTCCTTGGCGTCATTATCCAGCGAGTCTAGTCTACCCGTGCCAGACCGTCTTATACGCTTCCAGCGCGCCGTCCTCGGAGTGAGGCTTGCTGCGGCTCAGCAACTCCTCGGCCTCTTCCTCGGTCAGGGGCTCGAAGGCTTTGGCCGTCGCAAGGTTTTCCCGCAAGACCTCCATGGAGTCCATGCCGCTGCACACGGTGGCCACAGGCAGGTTCATGGCGTAGCGCAGACACTCGGAAGCCTCCACGTCGTTGGTGGACAGGATGCTGCCGGTGTGACCGCCCAACGTCTTCATCGCGATTACGCCGATGTCGCGCTCCATCGCCATGGGCAACACGGTCTGCTCGAAACTGCGGTAATGGTGGTCCATGACGTTCAGCGGCATCTGGAGCGTGTCCCATTCGAAGCCGCGTTCGATCATTTCCACGTGGGTTGACGGCTGATAGTGGCCCGTGAAACCGATGTAGCGAATCTTGCCCTCTTCGCGGGCCTTGAGCGCTACGTCGAGCGGGCCATCTTCATAACAGGCGCGCGGGTGATCGGCGTCCACCAGCTCGTGGAGTTGCCA
>SKRY01000282.1 GCA_007118235.1 Candidatus Hydrogenedentota bacterium
CCGGTGACGGGGCGCTTGGCGGCGAACCGCTTTCGTTTGCACCGCGAACGGCAAACCATTACCATGTATCCAATCCCGGACCATGGGATGGCCGGGGTTCTGAAACGACGAATGTAACGTAATAGCAACAGAAGGAGGTACACGTATGCGGAAAGTTTCTCTTGTAGCTTTCGCCCTGGCAGTGACCCTGGCTTCGGGCGGTGTCCACGCCGCCGGGACCCTGGAGGATACAACGTTCGAGCAGCGGCTCAATCTAATGATTGATGGCCAGCCCTGGCTGGGCACGGTCAACACGCCTGTCATCGACCTCGGAGACACCGAGCACCGGTACGAGACCTACAAGGTCTACACCCACGTCTACGACTTCGAAGGCGAGGATGTCATTACCAAGGGTCCGGTGGGCCAATTCTCTCACCATCGCGGCATCTTCACCGGCTGGAACCACACCAACATTGGCGATGACAGCTATGACACTTGGCATATGGGCGATTCAACGCAAGAGCACCAAAGCTGGGACCATTTTGAGGCCGACGACGATCGCGCCCAGCAGGTGCAGACCATCCATTGGAAGGATGATGACGGCCGGCTGCTGATAAGCGAAGTCCGCACCATCACCGCCCACAAGCATCCCGATGGACACCGGATCGTGGACTTTGAATCGGAATTGACCGCGGAAGCTGGCGATATTGAGCTGCGCGGAGACTCTCACCACGCCGGCGTGCAGATTCGTTTGGCGGAAGAAGTCAACGATAACCAAGACGAGACGATTTACACCCTTCAGCCGGGCGGCGAGGAGATGGACAACGACGAGGTGGTCAACGCCTTTTGGGTGATGTGCAGCGCCCCCGTCGGCGGACAACGCTACTGGATCATCCACATGACGCCGCCAACGCATCCCACGGGTATTCAGGACGGCTCCAACGCGCCCATGTATTCGATTCGGCGGTATGCCCGTTTTGGCGCGTTCTATGAGCCCGACCTTACCGAAGGCGAGCCAAAGACGTTCCACTTCCGCTTCGTCATCAACGATGAGGAAATCACGGAAGAAGAGGCGGAAGCGCTTTATCAAGAGTACAGCGACGAAGTGCAATGAACATCGGCGTCATGAGCGATACCCACGGTAACCGGACGCTCATGCACGAGGTCGCCGAGCGGATGGAACGGGAGTTCGATACCGAACTCCTGTTCCATCTCGGCGACGATTACGCCGACGCCGAGGAGTTGCGTATCTACGGCCACGATGTTCGCATGGTGCCGGGATTGTGGTGCCGGGAATATGGGTTGGAGAGCGTGCCGAACCGGCTTCTTGAGGAGGTGGACGGCGTGACGTTCGCCCTGGCCCACGCGGACCAGGACCTGACCTCGGAAGAATGGGCCTGCTCCGTGATCATGACGGGGCACACCCACGTCGCGGCTATCGAGGATCTCGGCATGTCCATCCGGCTGAACCCTGGCCACCTTAAACGCGCGCGCGATCGGGGCCAAGCCGCCTCCTTCGCCATCATTCAGCTCGAGCCTAGTGAGATCATCTGCCGCATTCACGAGGCCAACGGCCAGCTCCGCCAGGAGCGGCGGTTTCCCCGGCACAAGCTCGCCTGAACACTGGGCTTACAGCTTTACCAAGCGGCAGCCCGGCGCGGGGGATAGTCCCGCCGTCGCGTTGCGCGCATCGTAGACTACCTTCGACTCCCTCACCACCCGTTGATAGTCGAACGCGGAGTGGTCCGTGGCGATCACGACGCAATCAAACCGGTCCAGCCCCTCCGTCAAATCATCCGTCACGAAGCGATCGCCTAGCAAGTCGAGTTCCGGCACATAGGGATCCGCGTACGACAAGACCGCCCCCTTCTGCAACAACAGGGCCATGATGTCCAGCGCCGGCGACTCGCGCATGTCGCTCACATCCCGTTTGTACGCCACCCCGAGCATGAGGATCTTGCTGCCGTTGACGCTTTTCTTGTCCCAGTTCAGCGCATCGGTGATCTTCTCCACGACGTACTCGGGCATATTGGAATTGATGCTGCTCGCAAGCTCGATGAAGCGCGCGGTGTAGTTTACGGTCCGGAGTTTCCAGGACAGGTAGAGCGGGTCGATGGGGATGCAATGGCCGCCCAGGCCCGGCCCCGGATAGAAGGGCATGAACCCGAAGGGCTTCGTTTTGGCGGCTTCGATGACTTCCCACACATCCACGCCAAGCCGGTCGCAGATGATGGCCAGCTCGTTCACCAACCCGATGTTGATGGCGCGGAAGGTATTCTCCAATAGCTTGACCATCTCCGCGGCGCGCGCGCTGTTGACGGGAACCACGTGATCCACCGCGTGTTTGTAGAGCGCCGCCGCGCGTTCCCCGCAAGCGGGCGTGACGCCGCCCACCACCTTGGGCGTATTGCGCGTGGTGAACCGTTGGTTGCCGGGATCCACCCGCTCGGGCGAAAAGGCGAGATGGAAGTCCTTGCCCGCCTTGAGGCCGCTCTCCTCCAGTTTCGGAAGCAGCACCTCCTCGGTCGTGCCGGGGTACGTGGTGCTCTCCAGCACGATCAGCATGCCCGGTTTCAAGATCCGGCTTACCTCCTCGGCCGCCTGAACGATGTACGAGATATCGGGGTCCAAGCTCTTGCGCAGGGGCGTCGGCACGCAGATGCATATCGCGTCCACCGCTGCAAGCGCCCCGAAGTCGGTGGCCGCCTTCAGTTTCCCCGCCGAGACGAGCGGCGCCAACTCCTCCGAATGCACATCCAGGATATGCGAGTTCCCTTGGTTCAGCCCTTCCACCCGTGTGGGCTCCACATCCACCCCGACGACATGGAGTCCGCCCCGCGCGAACTCCACAGCCAGCGGAAGTCCCACATACCCCAGTCCAACAACTCCCACGCGTTCGGCTTGCGTCGTGCTCATGCGTTCCTTCCCGGTAATTTCTTGCTGCGGCTCGTTCACGTCAAGGCGCGTAGCTTACCAGCATTGTTCCCGCCAGACAATTCCGTTTCTCCGCACCGGCGGCTCGGTGCGCCACAGCCGAAGGGTAATGGTTCTTGCCTTGATTCAAGAGAGTCCAACGATGCAGCCCCAGCCCGGCGGGGGGATCGGTCTTAACCCGCCGGGCTGGGGCCGCGCGCGCCGGATAGTTCGCCTAGGCCTCGCGGTCCTCGTAGGCGAAGGCCTTGCGGAGGACGTCGAGACTCTTAGGGATGGCTTCTTGGGGGTGTTCCTGTCCCTCGAACTCGAGGGAGACGAAGCCCCGGTAATCAAGGTCCCGCAACATGGCGGCCACCCGATCGAAGTCCGTGTCCATCTCGTACCACACGCCGCCGCCGTAATACGTCTTGGCGTGGACGTGGACCGTCTCCGGGGCGATCCGCTCGAACTGTTCGTAGGGATCCTCTAGGAAATTGCCGGTGTCCAAGGTGAACTTGAACCAGGGGGAATCGAGCGCTTCCTTGAGCCGCAGCATTCCCTCGGCGGTGCGGGCCAATCCCCAGTGATTCTCCAGGCCGAGGACGACCCCGCAGCGTTCGGCGACGGGCAGAAGTTCCTCAAAACAGGCGAGGACCCATTCGAAGGCGTCTTCGTCATCGTAGCCTTCGACGGGCGGCTCAATGCCCCTGTTTTCCATGAGGTCAGTGAAACTCCCGCTGGTTCCCCACCGGCCTGTGTTGACACGAATGGTGGGGATGCCAAGGAGATACGCCCGCTCGATGCTTTGAATGGCTCGGTCCACATATTCCTGTCGTTCGTCGGCATCGGGCCGCATAAAGCTTTGGTGGGTGGACATGCCGCACAGGGGCAGCCCGAGCCACAGGGCCTTGCGCTTCAGGTTGCGCAGATACGCATCGTCCGTTTGGTCAAGCTGGCCCTCGAGCAGCTCCACGCCGTCAAATCCCCACTCGCTGGCGTATTCCAAGCATTGTTCGATGGAAGGCCTTTCGTCTCCGGGCCAGCGCACGAAGGAATAGGTTGAGACGGAGATAGGATTGCTCTCGCGGTGGCCGGAACGGCGTTGTCCTGCCTGCGCGGAGTCTTCCGCGCTCGCATGGCTCCCCAGAAACAGGGCGCCAGCCGCCCCGGCGCTGCCCGTTAGAAAACTGCGGCGGTTCATGGTCATGATGTTCTCCCGTGGTGTTGTGTTTGGACTACGTAATGGTTTCGTAATCGGCGCCTTTAAGACTGTCCACGACCGAGCGTTGCCACTCCTCAAGCGCCGCCTTCATCCGTTCGGCCTGTTCGGGTTCCTCTTCAATGATGTTCTGTTCCTCCGCCGGATCCTCGGCGAGGTTGTAGAGTTCATAGCGGCTTTCTGGTTCGCGGCTGGGAATGCGGTGCAATTTGTAGGGGCCGTCTATCCAGGCGGCGTGACCAGGGCGCTCCTCCGCCTCGGACCAATCGTCGTTGGGATCGCGCAGGAGGCCGGTGTTTACATCCGGCTCCTCGCCCGCGTCCAGCGCCGCTTTGATTTCCTGGACGATCTCCCCGCTTCGCATGATCATGCCATCGCCGGGATAATTCCAGAACCCCATGGGTTTGGGCCGCTCGTACATGCGGCCTTCGAGTAGCGGGACCAGACTGACGCCGTCGAGGGGCCGGGGCTGGATCTCGGGTTCGGCCCCGGTCAGTTCGAGCAGGGTGGGGTAGAGGTCGCTCGTATTGGCGGGCACATCCGTCGCGCGTGGCTCCACTTGGCCCGGCCATTCGATGATGGCGGGCACCCGGATGCCTCCTTCCCATACCTGCCCCTTCTGGCCGCGCAATCCGCCGTTGTCCGCCTCTGGTTCGCGGCCGCCGTTGTCGCTGGTGAACAGCACCATGGTGTTCTGGGCGATGCCCCATTCCCGGAGCTGATCGCGGACCCGGCCGACGGCGCGGTCCACGCCGGTGATTTCACCGTAGTAATTCTGGAGGTTCTCGGGCTCATCGGGGTACAGCGCGCGCAATTCCTCCGTCGCGTCATGAGGGACATGAGGGCTGCCGAACCACACGACGGCTAGGAACGGCCTGTCCTCTTCATGGGCTTGCTCCATGAATTCCAGAGCGGCCTGCACGGTTACCATTGAGCCCTCGCCATGGAGCTGGACCGGTTCACCATTGTGGCTCAACCATGGGTCGAGTTCGTAGAAATTGGGCGCGGACACCCACTCGTCGAATCCCATCTCGCCAGGGCTGGAGGGATCGCCTGCAATCACCGAACCCAAGTGCCATTTGCCGAAGTGCCCAGTCGAGTAGCCTGCCTGCCGTAAAGCCTCGGCCATGGTCACTTCCTGTGACCGGATGGCGTTACCCCATTGGAAGACCCCATAGCGGTTGGGATGACGGCCCGTGAGAAAGCTGCCCCGGGTAGGCGAACACACCGGCGCGCCCGCGTAAAATCGGTCAAAGCGTAGACCCTCGCTGGCCATTTCATCGAGGACCGGCGTCTGGATGACGGGATGGCCCATGAAACCCGCGTCGCCGTAGCCTTGATCATCCGTCATGAACAGAACGAAATTGGGCGGTTTTCCATTCGCGCGCGCGGAGTTGCGCCCAGGCAAGACGTGAGGCGCCAAGGCGCCAGCCATGCCGGCCGCGACGCCTCTACGCAAGAAACTCCGCCGGGTCATTTTCGTATTCATTGCCTTGTCCTCCTTCTTCTTGGCGTTTCCCTTGAACGCAAGCCGAGGTAACAGTACTTCAACTGGCGCGCCCTGCTCAAATCCGTCTTGGCTTTACTTTTGCGGCCAGCTTTGCCACAATGCGGTCCGTTTTGGTGAGCCCTCCCAAGTCAAGTCAACAGCCTGGCC
>SKRY01000050.1 GCA_007118235.1 Candidatus Hydrogenedentota bacterium
ATATGTTGGCATGGATTCAGTCCGCACTGGCCGACTCGTGGTTAATGCGGAAGACCCAGCCCTACTGGCGGCGATTCCGCAGTTGGCGGCGGCGGCCGGAGAATAAGTACTGGGGACCGGTTCGGTTCTTGCGGCTCACCAAGTACCACTACCTGAGAGCGGAACGATTCATCAATCGCAATCTGAACAAGGGATGGGCGTGGCTCGAAAACCGGTACCGCGCATTTTGTAAGCCATGCAAGCCAGCTCCCGCGGCGCCGTCCGCGAGCGCTCCGGCCGATTCGCCGCCGGAATGAAGCCTCACCGCTCTTACGGCCGCACGTCCTTGAGCTGGAGCTGGATCATGGGTTCGTCGCGCCATGTGTCGAGCTTGGGGGTAAAGGCGATATCGATGGGGGTTTCGGGTTGAAGCTGGGGGAGCACACCCGCCATGCCGAAGCCGATGCAGTTCACGATGCGGTCATCGCCGCGCACGGCCAAGCGCATGTGGTTGTTGCGCAGTTCGCGCATGGAATTGCGAACAGGGGAGACGCCGTTGGTGGAAAAGACCGGTGCGGGATTTCCGTGGCCGAAGGGTTCGAGCCGTTCGATGTTGCGCACCAAGCGCAGGTCGATCTCGCTCAAGGACGCGACGGCGTCCACGGCGAGTGTGGGGGAGAGGTCGCCGTCGGGCAATCCCTGGGCGGCGGCGCTCTCGAAGCTTTCGCGGAAGGCTTCGAGCTGCTCCTCTAGGATGGTCATGCCCGCGGCTTGTTCGTGGCCGCCATGGCGTTCGAGGTGGCTCTGGCACCCGCGTAGCGCCTCGGCGATGTCGAAATTCTTCACGCTACGGGCCGAGCCGCGTCCGGATCCGTCTTCTCCGATGGCGACGAGGATGACGGGCCGGTAGTACTGGCGTTGGATGCGGCTGGCCACGATGCCCACCACGCCGGGGTGCCAATCGCGCCGGGCGAGCACAATGCTGCGTTGGTTCGGTTTGAACGTGGTGTTGAGTTCGGCCAGCGCATCCTCGAGGATGGCCTGTTCGATGCCCCGGCGTTCGTCGTTGGCGGTGTCGAGGTCCCGGGCGAGGCGCGCCGCTTCGGTGGGACATTCAGTGAGCAACAGCTCAAGGCCTTCCATCCCGCTGCCCAACCGGCCGCCCGCATTGATGCGCGGGGCGAGCTGAAAGGCGATTTGCTCGGACGTGCGCTTGCCTTTGCGCAGACTCGCGGCCTCGGCCAGTTTTTGAATGCCTAGCCGCGGATTGCTATTGATCTCGTTCAACCCCGCGGCCACCAGATCGCGATTCTCCCCGCGCAAGGGGACCACGTCGGCCACGACGCCCAGCGCCACGAGGTCGAGGTCCGCCTGTTCGCCCGTGAGCGCCCAGGCCAGCTTGAACGCCACGGCCGCCCCGGCGGCGTCCCGGCTGGGATGGTCCGGCGCTTCACGCTGCGGATTGACGACCGCGCAGGCGGCGGGCAGCCTCTCCGCGAGCTGATGATGATCCGTGACGATGAGGTCCACGCCTTGTTTTTGGGCTGCGTCCGCCGCGTCGAGCGCCGCGATGCCGTTGTCCACTGTGACGAGGAGATCCACGCCATCCGCCTTGGCTTGGCGCACGTGTTCCACGTCCAGGCCGAAGCCTTCCACGAGCCGGTGGGGCAGGGCGTAATCCACGTGGTTGAAGCCATACCGGCGCAACGCCAACACCAGCAGCGCCGTCGACGTGATGCCGTCCACGTCGAAATCGCCAAAGACGCGCACGCGCTCTTGCGTCTCGAGGGCTTGCCGCAGACGGCCCACGGCCTTGTCCATGTCCGTGAGATTAAAGGGATCGCTCAGGCGGGCGGCGGAGGGATTTAGGTAGCGCTCCGCCTGTTCGGCGGTTTCCACGCCCCGTTTCATCAAGAGTTGCGCCACGAGCGGCGGCAAGCCGAAATCCCGCGCCAAGCTTAGGGCCGTTTGGCGGTCCGGCGCGGCGGTTTGCCAATGGTATGCGGGAAAGCAGTGCGGCGTCATTTCGTCCTCCTTGCTTCGCGGACAATGGCGTCCACGGCTTCCTTCAAGCTCATGCCGCTGGTGTCGATCCGCACGGCGTCCGGCGCGGGGCGCAACGGCGAATCCGCTCGCGTCATGCCGCGATGATCGCGTTCGCGGATGGCGGCGAGGATCGTCTCGTAGTCGGCTTCCTGTCCCCGCGCTTGGAGTTCGTCCGTGCGGCGGCGGGCGCGCACTTCCGGATCGGCGTCGAGATAGATCTTGCAGCGGGCGTTCGGAAACACCACGGTCCCCATGTCGCGCCCCTCGGCGACGGTAGGCTGTTTCGCTCCGAAAGCGCGTTGCAGCTCCACGAGATGGCGCCGCACGCCGGGGACCTCGTCCACGCGCCAGATGGTGTCCGTGATCGCCGCGGTGCGGATGTCGTCCGTCACCTCGTGTTCGCCCACCCAGACCCGGGAACGCCCCGCTTCCTCGCGCATTTCGAGAGGAAGAACACGGACGGCGTCTTCAATGGCCTCGGGATCCTCGAAATCGACATTGCGCTGCAACACCCACCACGTCGCGGCGCGATACATCGCTCCCGTGTCGAGAAAGGCATACCCCAACGTATCCGCCACCGCTCGCGCCACGGTGCTCTTGCCCGCGCCCGCGGGGCCGTCGATGGCGATAATGTTAGTGATGGCTGTCACGGACGGGAACCCTTTTCGTATCAAGCGTTTGAATGGAACGGGATAGTATCATGGCGTCCCTCGAATCCGCAATAGCTTGCGGTTGGGCGTCCCTTCCATGCAACAGATTGAGTAGTATGCGGTGTGATCCGCTACGCAGGAGATTCCCGAAAATATCTCACGGTTGACCAGGTTGCGCCTTGGAGTGACCGGCCAGGATGGCTATCCCCGCCCATTCTTACCCAGTCCAGGAAGATTCTGAGGTAATCAGGTGTTTGGAGTGAACAGTTGCATATTCACTCATTATCCGCCATGCTTTTGGGGGAATCCTTGTGGCGGCGGATAATCATCGACAACCACACATACGTTCAGGAGGGTAAGACCAATGGAAAACTCACGCCGGGATTTTCTGAAAACGACAGGTGGCATCGCAGCGGCGAGCGCTTTCATAGGCGCGCCTTTGGTTCACACCAGCACTGTGGCGGCCGCCGAACATGCGGGAGCGCGGACCCAGCACGAGCTGCCGTCCTTGCCTTACGACTACGATGCGCTGGAGCCTTACATCGATGCGCGGACCATGGAATTGCATCACTCCATTCACCATCAGGGGTACGTGAACGGCCTGAACAATGCGGAGGAAGCCTTGGCCGCGGCGCGGGCGGAGAACGATTTTAGCCTCGTCCAGCACTGGTCGCGGCAGGCGGCGTTTCACGGCGGCGGGCACTGGCTGCACAGCATGTTCTGGGAAGTCATGGCCCCGCCGGACAATGGCGGCGGCGGCGAACCCACGGGCGCGCTCGCGGCGAAGATCGAGGAAGATTTTGGCAGCTTCGAGCATTTCAGGAACCATTTCTCGGCGGCGGCCGGCGCGGTGGAAGGCGGTGGCTGGGCGTTGCTACACGTTCGGTTCGACGATCAGCGGCTCCTTGTTTTGCAGGCCGAGAACCAGCACAAGCTGTCTCCGTGGAACAGCCTGCCGATCCTGGGCGTGGACGTCTGGGAGCACGCTTACTATCTGAATTACCAGAACCGGCGCGGCGAGTATGTCGAGAACTGGTGGAACGTGGTGAACTGGGCCCGAGTGGCCGAAAACTTCGAGATGGTGATCGGCGCCGTGACCTGAGCGGTTGCCCCAGAGCGAGTGTGGTCAGGGCGGCGATAACGCACGTTAACAAGCCCCCTTTGCCCCCTTCCCAGGGAAATTCCGTGAACGCCATTTCCTTTCGAAGGGGGCAAGGGGGGAAACCGGGCCACGCTTGTGTTGCGAAGCGGGCACGCGGTATGGGCATTTCGCTTCAGGCTGCACGGACTGGCTGTGGAGTCACGCGGGAAGCCCTCGAGGTTGGGGGACTGAAGACTCCGATTGGTGAGACGGAGAGATGCTATGGATCTCGCGTCTTGAGCAAGGGCTGTGGATTGTTGACCCAGCCTGCGGGGCGCTGATTCTTTCCGGGCCGCCCGAGGTCGCCCAAGTCATCGCGGGCCTTTTCGGCCAGCGCCATGAGTTCTTGTACGATATCCGGATGGTCTCCCGCCATGTTCCGAGACTCCCCGGGATCGGTCGCCACGTCGTATAGCGCGGGCTCGCCAGGCTCAATTGCGGGATTCGGGACCCTCGTCCAGTCCTCCAGCGGGAGATACAGCTTCCATCGGCCCGCCCGGACCGCCTGGAGCTGTGGGCCTTCGTAGTAATAGAACGCGTCGTAAGGAGACGTGGCGCCGTCCTCCCCGAAGAGCAGGGGGCGGATGTCGTGGCCGTCCAGGATTCGGTCCTTGGGCGGCTCCACGCCAGCCAGTTTGGCGAAGGTGGGGAGGAGGTCCATGGTGGTCGTCAGCTCCTCGCACACCGTGTCCGCTGGGACCGTCCCCGGTTGCCACACGATGCAGGGCACGCGTTGGCCTCCCTCGGCGGTGCTGTAGCCCCAGCCATGCATGGGGGCATTGCCGCCTTGGGGCGGTTCGCGCCGGGGCGCCCCATTATCCGAGGTCCAGATGACCAGCGTGTGCTCCGCCAAATCCAATTCTTGAAGGACATCGAGAACCTGCCCGGCGGCCCAATCCAATTCCTCCACGGCGTCGCCCCAAGGCCCATTCTCCGAGCGGCCGCGAAACCGTTCGCTGGCGAAGGGCGCGGTTGTGCTGCCCGGCATGGCGTGGGGTACGTAAAGGAAAAAGGGTTCATCCCGATGTTCCCGGATGAACCCAATGGCCTCCTCGGTTTCCCGCTTGGTCAGTGTGTTGCGATCCACAGGCGCTTCGATAACTTCTTCCCCGCGAAGCAGGGGAAGCGGCGGCCATCCATCCTCCTCGCCACGCGGATGGGTATGCACCATGTCGTCACTGTACGGCGTGCCGAAGTAGAAATCGAATCCGCAACGGGTGGGGAGGAAGGGCGGTTGGTCGCCGAGATGCCACTTGCCCACTGCGCCGGTGGCGTATCCCGCTTCCTTCAGCACCTCGGCGATGGTGATCTCGTACGGGTTCAGTCCGATGTGGGATACGGGACGCAGGACGCGCCCGTCCGTTTCGTCCATGCTGATCCGGCGAGGGTAGGCGCTGGTGATAAGACTTGCCCGTGAAGGGGTGCAGACGCCCGCCGTCGCATAGAAGTGGGTGAACAGGCGTCCCTCGTTGGCCATGCGGTTCAGGTTCGGGGTGCGATGCAATTCCGAACCCGTGGGCTCGATATCGCCATAGCCCAGGTTGTCGCAGAAGAACACAATGAGGTTTGGAGGACGGTCTTGCGCTGCCTGGGCGGTAGGTGAGACGGCCGTCGTTCCAACTCCCGCCGCCAAACCAGCGGCCGCGCTTCGCCGTACGAATTCCCGGCGCGTTATCCCGTGGGCTTCACGCCCTTCGTCAGAGAGGTTCGTTGCGTCCATGACTCATCCTCCGCGTCATCCGTGATTACTGTTCCAGAGATGTCCCATCCGGTATGGACGGGACGTATTCACTCTGGAAGCACGTCCTCCAACGCATTGATACGCACGTCGAAGCCCTCGCCCGCGTTCACGATATCCGTGTCGAATTCACCGGGGACATTCACGAATAGGGAGCCCGTGACATCGCGCCACTCCTCGAAGCCCTGGCGCGCCGTCGTCTGGAACAC
>SKRY01000413.1 GCA_007118235.1 Candidatus Hydrogenedentota bacterium
GCCGAGTTCCAGCAGCGTCCCGGCGTTTCGCACGCGGCCTTCCGCGGCCGCGGCGTGCAGCGGCGTGCGGCCCCACGCGTCGCGCGCTTCGAGGTCCGCCCCGTATTCGGTCAGCAGACGGCAGGCCTCGGGACTCTCGCCCGCGGCGGACACGGCGGCATAGTGAAGCGCGGTCAGCCCGTCCTCACTCGCGGCGTTGGGGTCGGCTCCCAGCCCCAATAACCACGTCAACTCCGCCACCTCTGCCCGGTGCGCGGCCCGGAACACGTCGCGCGGCGGCACGTCGCACCCCATGACCACAAGGACCGCCAAGGCCAGCGCGATGTGTGGGATTCTCGCACTACCTTTCATCATTGACCGGCTCCTCCATGCGTGCTCTTGCATCCGGGATGAGTACTTACTGGATCAACACTAAACGATTCCGCCAATGCGCGCCAGCGGTCCGCCGAACGCGCAGCCCTCAGACGCCCAGACGCCGTGTTTCCCCGTATGCAATCCTAAGCGAAGACAAGGTCTCAAGGGAAGGTTGCTGTTTGGATTGCCGGTATTCCGAAACAAAGCCCTTCCCTGCCTGACGCCAGTCGATAAATGCCGCCAGGTGCTTGTATCTTGTGTACTCATCCACGTCCCCGGTACCGGTCAAGTACAAGCCCCAGGTTTCCACATGCCACTTGGGAATCCAGTTAAGAAACAGCGTCATCGGCATTTCTTTGCAAGCCCGCCGCCGATAGCTGTTGATCGAGCTTCTTCGCCCGGTCCGGCACGGTTTGCTCATCCGCATCGGTCGCAAGGATTAGGGCCACGTTTTCGCCTCGTGACGACTTTGAACGGTACGCCTTGTACTCCTCCACGGATTTCTTCTCCACGTATTGCTTTCCAGAACCCGTTCCCTCTTTCGGATGATCCACCCGCTCATATATCTCGCGCCGGGCAAAACCGAACGCCTCAAGCGTTTTCCTGGCGAATGTGCGCAACCGTTCGTCTTCGGCAACGACAACGACCCGCACCCCCTTCCCTTTTCTGGGCATCACTCCTCCCACCCGCGCGCAACGATTTCAGCAGGGGACATGTCCTCGGGTTCCCACTCAAACCCCTTCACACGCACCGGCCCGCTGCTTTCCCGGTAGAAGTAAGCGCCATGTTCGCCGGCCAGGGTATTGATTAACTCGGGATGATGAGAAATAAACATGCACTGCTGGCCTTGCTCGTCCACCACATCCTGCACGTCCAACAACCACGGCTGAATCTCCCGCAAAGAGACGAAATTGCTGGGCTCATCCCAAAGCAGGGTGGCGCTGGCGCTCTCGCCGAGCCAAAGCAAGGCGGTGTAGAGCGCAGTCAAACACCGCTGCCCATCGCTTAGACGGCCAAACGGAACGTCAAACCCTTTTCGCTGCTCCGTTTCCGCGTAATCGAACGTGAAGCGCAACTCCCACGCCATGTCTCCCGTGGGCTTGAAGCGCATGCCGGCGAATCCATCCAAGATGGGCTGGAGCTTTTCGGTTAGCCGGGCGCCAAACGCCATATCATTGGATAGATGCTTCAACCACGAAGCGAAATCGCCAAGGCGTCGATCGGGCCGCCAGATCTCTCCTTCGGTATGCCCTCCCATGTGCATGGGGGCTGGAGACAGGATCAATACCCGTTCGAGATAGTTGCGGAACCATGTTAGCCGCGTATTGTCTTGCCGTTCGGGAATGGTTCCGAGGGCGGAGCGTGACCAATCAAATGGAAAGACAGGACCTTCCGTTCCGTCGTCCCGGTAGAGGTGGGCGATGCCGTCCTCGAATCTATACAGAAGAACCCCCTCCCCCGAGAGTTGCTCCAATTTGATGCGATTCTTTGTGCGGTCCTCGGCGTGCTCAATAACCAAGCGATACGTGTATTGTCCCTCGTTGCGGAGGATGCCCAGCTCGAAGGTTTGCTCCCGCCGCTTGTCCCACGCCGTCAGAGTATGCGCCGGGAAAGCCGCTGTAGAAGGAGATGGTGTCGTGACAAAATCCCGAAGCGTTTCCAACACATCGAGAATGGTGCTTTTTCCGGTCCCGTTATCGCCCAAGAGGAGGGAAAGAGAACCTGGTTTCCATTCGAAGTTGGTAAAACAGCGGTAATTGTCGATGTACAAGTGGTTTATCATGGTCCGAATCCCCAAGTGTCCAAGGCGTACCGGCGATCGCCACACAATCAAGCATACCGCAGCGCTTCAGCCTTGCACAATGCGCGAGAGAATCCCGCGCCTCCTGTTCACGCGTCAGTGCGGTACGGGGACTGTGCCGATGAAATGCCAGATGACCACGGCGGCGGCGAGGAGCCATACGTAGTAGGAGAAGTAGCGGAAGCGGGCGCTGTAGAGTAGACGGAGGACGAGGGTGAGGGCCGCGGTCCCCACGGCGGCGGCTACGACGAATCCGACGGCGAGGGGCCACAGCGTGATGCTGACCTCGGCGCCGTCCCGAAGCACGCCGAGGGCTTGCACGCCGGTGGCGGCGATGATGGTGGGAAAGGCGATGAAGAGGCTGAACTCGGCGGCCCAGCGGCGTTTCAAGCCCGTGATCAGGCCGAAAGCGATGGTCATGCCGCTGCGGCTCAGGCCGGGGATGAGGGCGAAGGCTTGGGCGAGTCCCACGACGATCGCGACCACCGGCGTAAGCTGTTTCAAGCCCCTGGGCAGCCGCGTGAAGGTGTCCGTCCACCATAGGAGCGCACCGGTCAGCGTGAGGGTCACGGCCATGGCCAGGGGGTGGGCGAAGACCCGCTCGAATTGATCCTTCAACGCCAGCCCCACGGTTCCTGTCACGAAGACGGCGAGCAATCCCCACAGGGTGAGCCGGAGATAGAGCCGTTCGCGCAACGGCGCGCGCCTTTCGGCGGCGGACTGCCGCAGTTCGGAGACGACGCCGCGGCAATAGCCCCAAATGCTGTGGCGGAGGACGAGGGCAATGGAAACCAAGGTGCCGACGTGGACAACGAGGTCGAAGAGGATCATCTCGGCGGATTCGGGCGCGGGCAGTTCGGAACCGCGCCGAATGAGCCAGTGCTGCGTCAGGGCGAGATGACTGGTCGAACTGACGGGCACAAACATGAACACGCCCTGCACAATACCCAGCAGAACGGCCTCGAAAGTGGTCATGCGATTGCTACTCCACGGCGTTGGGCCAGGGATGGCCAGGCCGCCTCAGTGGGCGGCGAAGAATTCCCAGATGACCTCGCTGGCGTCGATCTCCCGGGAAATAGGTCCCACGAGAAACTCCAGCAAGGGTTGTGACGGTTGTCCGGGCCATGTGTGGCCGCCGCCCTCAATGATGTACAGCACGGTCTCTCCGCCGCCCGCGCACCCTGCATAGGTCTCCGCGCTCACGCGCGTGCCATCGTCCGGCGCGATCTCGGGGAACTCGTGGCGTTCGGATACGCCGGGGCATTCGTTCCGCGCCGCCCAAAAGGCCGCCGTTTCCGGCGCGCTGAGCACCTCGCTCCCGCCTCCGGGACCGCCCGGCGCGCCGCCCTCGAAGGGAAAGGCCTGGTCTTCCGTGCCCATCATGATAAGAAACGGCATTTGGACTTCCGGCGCGCAATACTCGGCCAAGGTTCGCGTCATAGGAGCCATAACGGCCGCCGCCGCCGCGAAACGCTCCGGCATTTCGCACGCCAGCCGATAGGTCATCATCGCTCCGTTGGACGCGCCGGTCACGTAGACGCGATCGGGATCCACGGGATACCGCGCCTGCAGGTCGTCCAGCAGCGCCTCGATGAAGCCCACGTCGTCCGCCGCGCGAAACGGCCCAGGCGCGCGCGTTTCCCCGGGATCCGCGGTCCAGCGGCGCGTCAACCCGTTGGGGTACGCGGCGATGAAGCCTTCGCGCTCGGCGATCGCGTCAAACCCCGTCATGCGGACCATCTGCCGGGCGCTTCCCATGAAAGGGTGTAGCACCACCACCAAGGGAACGGGCTCCTCCGACTCCAGGCTGGATGGCGTGTACAGACGGTACGAGCGCAATTGGTCGTCATGCACAAGGACGCCTTGCCGCACGTTGGATGCGCCGGGACACCCCAGAAGCAGCAGGGCCAAGGCGAACGCCAGCGCGGATAAGCCCCACACGCGAGGGAACATCGGCCGGTTCTCCTAGTTATCCCGCCCACGAATGGACCGCCGCGCCTTCACCGGGCAAGGACGCTGCTCATGGGGAAGAACATCCCCCTTGGTCCCCCTTCGAAGGGGGAATACGTTGTACTGCCGCCTTCCACACGTTCTTTTGCCGGCGAGACGCCGGCGCTACGATTCCCCCTCTTGAAAGGGGTGGCCCGCAGGGCCGGGGGATGTAACCACCCCGCCCCGCCTTCGTTTTCCGGGCTTAGCTGCGGGAAGCACACTCTAGCACCCTACCCCGCGACAATCAAGGGCGCTAACATGATAACTGGGGCGCATACGGGAATCCACAACGAAATGCCCAGGCTTGCCCTTTGCACTTGGATCCCCGCTTTCGGGGATGAGGCGTAATGGTATTTCGTTGCGCTATTGGCTACAAGACGCGACAACAGACAGACCAAATTGGCGTTCCGTCGCGGTTACCCTGCGGGAATCAACCGCGAATGAACGCCAATGGACGCGAAAAGCGCCAGTTACGCTCAGCCGTTATTTCCGCACAAGGAACGTTCCAAGAAGTTTTTGGAAAGCCTCCCGGACGGAGAGTGACCAGAATTGTCGCGTTACGTCCCAAATCCTCCGAAGATAGGGACCGTTATGGGCAAATTTTGCCCAGCACGGTCGTCTTCGGTGTTTCGTTTCGCCACCCCTGCTTAGGCCAATTCCGTCTTCCCGCCGGCCTTGCCGACAGGCATCTAAGAGCGTTTATGTCAAGAAATTGTGCGCATGCAGCGCCCACCGTGACGCCTCAAATGGCGGTAAAGCGGGGTTGCGCAGCAGCCGATGAATATCTTGGGAGTGTGGATTGGCAGGAAGGGGACGCGCCGTGGACGCCGTTGGCCCGAAAGTTGCTGCGCTTCGGGTAGGGAAAACTCGGGGCGGGATCCCCGGCAAGGGCGAAGGAGGTTGTGTGAAAGAAACGAAGTCAGTCCAGGGGTTGTTTGTGGTGGCGGCTGGTATTAGCCTTGCCGTCGTATGGTGGCTGGGCAGCAGCGCCATCCCCGTTGAAGCGGATTACCAAACCGAAGGACGCACGCGCGCCCAGCAAGAGGAGAATGGGACACCGCTAAGCAGTGTGGCCTGGCGCTATGCCTTGGCGGTCCGGGACAGCAACTGTGCTGAGGTCATCCGCATGACGCTGTGGATGAATGAGCGTCTTGACCGGGTGAGGGCCGCCCATGGGGACTCGGAGGAGCTTGAGGCGGCGCGGGAGGCCTTGTGCCGCCAGATTGTCCATCGCGCTGTAGAGGGCAATCAATTGACGGCTGAGGGCGTGGAGGATCAATACATCTTCGCTCCCGGGGTTGAACTGCACCTCGTGGGGATGGATGAAGGGGCGGCGGGTTTGAGGCGGCCCGTCGCGGAGCGCAGCTGGATCCGGGTGACGTACCCCAACCGGCGCCGTGCGTTGCGGGACCATGAGGGCCAGCCCATACGATCGGTTGTTGTAGGTGTCAATGTATCCCAAGACGGCTATGTATTGAAGGCCGGTTTCATCGGCAATCTGGATGTGGATCGCGATTCCATCCAGTATGGCTGGCCGCGTCCGGAAGGAGAATGAATTATGCCCATTGCCAAGTGTCCACGCTGCAAGAAACTGTTTGAAAA
>SKRY01000019.1 GCA_007118235.1 Candidatus Hydrogenedentota bacterium
TCAAAGAGTTCATCACGAATATCAAAGATATCCTGCCGCAGATCAATAACACGGACTTTTATCCGCCATGCATACGATAGGGCGTCCGATACTATGAAAGCACCAATAAACATAGCAATATAGCCCATCTCCAGTATCCTCCTTAACTGTGTTTACTTCCACTCATCACTTGACGTGCGACTCTGGTCTATTGTCTCTTCTAATTTGCGATTACGACGATGGTATTTGTTAACCAGCTTACGCCTTGACTTCAGCAATCTGTATATGACAAGACTTGGAAGAATAAGCTTAGTTATAACAACTCCGATAATCCATCTCCACACTGGCTCCGCGTCCATAACCGACACGATGCCCCATACGAGTATTCCTAATGCAAGCACCACTGCAGTACAAATTATGGCAAGCCGCGCTGTCTTGTGTCTTTCGCAAATCTTGGCATACTGTATTGCTACCTGATCTTTGGAATCGTCCTTAGTAGCCGGTTCTTCCTTGTCGCTTCTTGCCCCCATGCTCCCCCCTATCTTCGGAATTGCTCCCACCTACCTCACAAAAACAGGATACGCCAATGAGTTGCCAACTGTCAACGCATTTCAAACGGCAGCCTACGGATGCCCCCGGTCCGCTTGCCGTTTTTTGTCCCCGCCCGTACCCGGATACCGGCTTGCATGGTGTCCGGACACACTGAACCGGGGAATGCTTCCCGGCCTATCCACGCAACCCCGGTTCGAGTGGGGTTCGTATAGCTTAGACAAAGCGTGAACGTGGTAATGTGGCCGCAATTAGATCCATTGAGGCAACATTCACGCCATTGGTAAATCCTGAAGATGCAAGGATTAAGACTGGACAGGCCTCTCTGCGGGCAAAAGGGCGCCGGTTCAAGTCCAAGCCCTGCCTGACTTGGATACTGGCTGAGCCTTCTCTAAGGCGTGGCGGTTTTTCGCTGTGAACCGCATCCCTTACACTTGCCGCAGCTTGTGATGCGGTCGGTCAGGATATCCACGGTGATGAGGCCTTCAATGAACCAGCCCGCGCCGTCGTACCCAATATCGCAGACGGTGAAGTCGGCGGCTGGCCCCCCGGGTTCGTGGCCCGCAAAGACCTCGATGGCGGCTTTCACGGCGTAGAGGTGTTTGAGGTTTAGGAATTCCTCGATATCGCTATTCTGGGGATACTCCGCCGTGTAGTCTCCGGCTTCGTAGGCGAGGAGTTCCGATAGCGAACGGCCGCGGAGATGGGGGAGAAGGAGGGATTCCTCCCCGATCCCCGCGCCGCATGTCCGTTTCAAGAACTTGTAATGGATCAGGCGGTCCTCATCATCCAGCTCAACGCGAATGTGTTCCGTAACGTCGTTACACGGCACGTGTGAACTCCCTTACGCGCCTTGCTGGGCGGCTTCTTCCACCTTGGCGGCGAAGACGAAGTCGCTTTTCGTGAGGCCGTCGATCTTGTGGGTAAACATGGTTACGCCCACCTTGCCGTAGCCGAGCTGGATGTCGGGATGGTGATTCTGTTCCTCGGCGACGGCGCCCACCTTATTCGTGAAGGCGAGGGCCTGGGCGAAATCCTTGAAGGTGTAGGTCTTGTGGAGGTGGTGTTCTTCCACCACTTCCCAGCCACTATTGAGGTGTGCGGCCAACTCTTGGAGTTGTTCGCCTTTGAGCGGCGGAACGCCACCCTTGCAGGGCACGCATTCTTCCCGTGCGAGTTCGCTTTGCGTCATTTGAGACACTCCTTTCTTGCTGGTCCGCCCTGTCAGACTTCGTAAACCGGTCCTGGCCTTGGATGCCAGAGGTTTAAATCAGATTCGTTGTCTAATGTGACCCGGTCAAAGCGCAGCGTATAGGGCTCTTCCGCGCGAGGATAGTACGTGGCTTCGATTTCCTCGATATCCCACGTTCCTTCCTCCGGGCCGCACAACAGCAGGGTGTGAGGGAAGCTTCCGGGGCTCCCCGTGGCTTCGAAGGTCTGGCCGCTGCCCGTGCCGCCGTTTTGCTCCTCGAATTCGAGCGCGAACCCGTTGATCACGTAGCGGGGCTTCTCGTTCAAGGGGCGCTCGCCCGTCTTTATCTTGATGTGAAACTGTTCCAGTCTAGGCATTGGCGTTCATCTCCGGCGGCAGTTCCTTGAAGTATGGGTTGGTCCCCGACGCGTGGTCGGTTTCGTCCAGGATGGCCCCTACTTGCGGCGCTACTTCGCGAAACGCGCGGTGGACGCCTTGCTTCAATGTGATGGTGGAAGCCGCGCAACCCTGGCAGCCTCCCAGCATTTGAATGTAGACGGTGTTGCCCTCCACGCGTTCCAGCGTGATGGCCCCGCCGTGGCCCGCGATGCTCGGATTGACGGCCTCGTCGAGCACATGTTGGAGTCTCTTCTTGAGTTCCTCTTCGGTGGGCATGTCCTCGAAGAACGACTCGTACATCACTGGCTCGCCCGCCTGAAGGTGGGCGCGGATATGCGCGCCGATGGCCTTGGCGGTTTCTTCCCACTCCCCGCGCACCAGCGGACCGCGGGTCACGGTTACGTTCGCGCCATGGATGAGCACGCTGGCCACGCTCTCCACCTGGAACAACTTCGCGGCGAGCGGAGATTGTTCCTCGGCCGTGCTTTGGGAGGCGAACATCGCGGAATAGCCCGCAAGCACGGGCCGGTTCACCATGAACACGCACGAAGAGAAATCCTCGCTGACTTGCGCTGTGATGCGAATGTCTTCCGAACCGGCGCTGGTCTCGGTTTCTTCCAGCAAGATGGTTGGCTCGACCACGTTACGCGGAGGCCGCATCTCGGGCGCGAATGGTTCAGCCTCCTCTTCGGGTTCGTATGCTTCCTCCGCCAGGGGATTGCGCCGCTCAAAGCGCTCTTCGCTCGTGTCTATGTCCGTGTAGCCTGGCTCACTATTCGTCTTGAACACCTTGGACAACCAAGATGACATATGAAATCACTCCTCATTTAAGCAGTTCGATTCTCTTGCATGTATGCACACGCGGCGGCGCGCTTCCGGGGGCGCCGCTGGGCGTTATGCTTCTCCCTTTAGGGTACGCATGCGTTGGCTGTTTTATTCCAGCGCCGCCGGCCGCGCAATGTGTACACTACAACCGTAACATCCCTTCGAGCGTCAAGCAAGCGCCGCTCCGCGGGCGGAACTCCACGCTCTGTCTCTGGCGTGAATATTGCTGTCATCAGCAGGCGGTGTACCGAATTACCCCGCGATTAACGCGGGGTCTTGTGTTGGAAGGCAAAGCGGGGTATGGTATGGGATGTTTTGGAGATCGCTGCTGCTGGCGGCTTCCATCGGGGCTTGTGCAAGGATCGATGATTTCAACGACAAAAGGAGTGTCATGTTCGCATTTCTACGCGGCGAGGTCAGCCAGAAAGGGCTGCATCACGTCGAATTGGATGTTCAGGGGGTGGGATACGAGGTTCACGTGCCCGACGGGGTTCACCGCAAACTGCGAAAGGGGGATACAGCCAAATTACTCACGGTTTGCCATATCCGGGAGGACGTGTTCCAGATTTTCGGCTTTCTTCACGAGGAGGAGAGAGCCCTGTTTAGAAGCCTTCTCAGCATTTCGGGCGTTGGTCCCCGGATGGCCCTGGCGATCTTGAGCCAGCTTAGTGTGGCGGAATTTGGTTCGGCCATCATGGATAGTAATGTGAGCGCCTTCACCAAGGTGTCCGGTGTTGGCAAGAAGACGGGACAACGGCTTATTCTGGAAATGAAAGCCAAGCTCGGGCAGGACGCGGAACTCCACGCCATTCTCGGCGAACCGGAATCCGGCGCTTCAGCGGATGGTCCCGAACAGGACGATGTCGTGGCGGCGCTTTGCTCCTTGGGGTGCACCCTGGGCGAGGCCAAGAAGGCCGCGGCGGCCGCCCGGCGGAACCTAGGCGAGGGCGCCTCGGACGAGGATCTGGTCAAGGCGGCGTTGCGTACGCTCTCGAAGGTGTAATCCATGGCGAATGAAGAAATCCTAAATCCAGCGGCGTTCGCCGATGACGCGGTGTTGGAGGACCAGATCCGTCCCCAGCGCCTGACCGATTTTCCTGGCCAAGAAGCCATCAAAGAGAAGCTGGGCATCGCCATATCGGCCGCGCGTCAACGGGCCGAGCCCTTGGATCACCTCTTGCTCAGCGGCCCCCCCGGGCTCGGCAAGACCACGCTGGCGCGCATATTGGCCAACGAGATGGGCGTGGACGTGAAATCAACCTCTGGCCCCGTCATCGAACGGCAGGCCGACCTCAGCGCCATCCTCACCAGCCTCGAAGAGTTTGACATCCTCTTCATCGATGAAGTCCATCGCCTAAACCATGCCGTGGAAGAGACCTTGTACTCGGCCATGGAGGATTTCGAGGTCGATATTCTGCTGGGGAAAGGACCGACGGCGCGCTCGATGAAGATAGGCCTCAAGCCATTTACGCTCGTCGGGGCCACGACGCGGGCGGGGTTGCTCACGCCGCCGCTGCGCGCGCGTTTCGGGGATACGTGCCGGTTCGAGTTCTATTCGGCCCGCGAACTCCAGCAAATCGTGGAACGGTCGGCGCGCATCCTAGGGGTGGCCATCGACAGCGAAGGGGCCTACGAAATCGCCCGCCGTTCCCGGGGGACGGCCCGCGTGAGCAACCGGCTGTTGCGCCGGGCGCGCGACTACGCCCAGGTGAAGGGCGACGGCGCGATAACCGGCTTGATCGCCACAGCGGCTCTGGACATGCTCCGTATCGATGAACTGGGGCTTGATGACATGGACAAGGCGATCGTGCGGACGGTAATCGACAAGTTTTCTGGCGGTCCCGTGGGGCTTGGCTCGTTGGCCGTGGCCATTGGCGAGGAGGCGCGAACGCTGGAAGAAGTCCACGAGCCGTTTCTCATCCAAATTGGTTTTCTGAAGCGGACCCAGCAGGGCCGGGTGGCCACGCCCCAGGCGTACGGTCATTTCGGGCTGATGCCTCCCGAGCCCGGGCAGGCCAATCTGTTTTGAGTAAGGCGCCGTCATGCAGCTGTGTTGGCCGAGGGAACTTACCGCGCCCGTTGGGGTATAATGTAAGAGAGGGGCTTGTACCCCGGATAACATTTTTCTGACCCGGCGTGGTTCTTGACGCGGTTTCCCGGAAAGGGCGGTGATGTGGCTATGTCATCAGAGGAACGGCGGCGGTTCGAGCGTAATGAGGTAGCGGTCTGTGTATGGCTGCAATTTCACCACGATCGCAGCGTCCAAGGCACAACGACAGTGGACCTGAGCCCCGAGGGCGCGCGCTTTCACGCCTCCAAGCGGGTGCGGCCAGGCCAGCATGTGATGCTCTACCTACAGTTGGATCCCGTGGCCTACACGGTGGAATGCAAGGGTAAGGTGTGTTGGGCCAATCATAACCCCAGCGGGCTTACGGCGTTTGGCGTGCGTTTCCTCGATTTGGAGGAAGAAGAACATGACCACATCGCCCGCGCCCTGTGCAAGTATACCAAGCCCGAGCTAACCCTGCCCTCGTGACGCCGAAATCCTGGAAAACAGGGGTGGAAGGCGTCTACATCGTCATGAAATTACGCACGATCTGCATGCCGTGGCTTGTGAGGATGCTCTCGGGGTGAAACTGGACGCCCCAGAGGGGGTATTCCTTGTGCGCCACGGCCATGATCTCCTCCTCGTCGGTGTCAGCCGTGATATCGAGGATGTCCGGGCATGTGTCGCGCTTGATAATCAGGGAATGATAGCGCGTGGCGGTGAAGGGCGAGGGGATATCCTTGAA
>SKRY01000420.1 GCA_007118235.1 Candidatus Hydrogenedentota bacterium
AAATGGGACGGGGAAACCTCGGATCCCTCCCATGCGGGGATCTGGGGCCGTCACACAAGCGGCAGCGCCTACCACTGGGAAATTCGCGACGTGGGTATGCGCGTCCGTATGGTTGACGACGATATAACCGAGGCGCAGAATCCCCCCGTCGACGAATGGGCCCATGTGGCGGCCTCGCATGATGGCAGCGTCCTCTCCTATTTCCTTAACGGAGAGTTGGTTGCAACCCTTGAGACGTCCCGCGGCGCCATGGACGCCGACCTCGCCATTGGGAGCAGCCACAGCAACGGACAGCGGCCTTTCGGCGGGTTGATGACGGAGTTCCGTGTCTGGAACGCAGCGCTCACCGAGGCTCAGATCCAAGACAACATGCACCAGCGTCTGCGCGGTGATGAACCCGGCTTGGTGGCCTACTGGCGCTTCGACGAGGGGAGCGGCAGCACAGCGACGGATCTGACCGGCCTGTGGGGCGACGGTGACATTGGGTCCGGCGTAAGCTGGGTTGAGGTGGATGACCTTCCGGTGGCGCCGTTGATTGTCGAGTCGGCTCCGTTGTCTCAGGTAATCGTGTCTCCGGGGGGATCCGGCGAGTTGGGGCCCGTGCTCCTTTTCGGCGATTACGAAGCCGACGCTACCTTCCAGTGGTTCAAGAACGGCGACGAACTTGCCGGACAAACGGGTCCCGGCCTGCTTATTGACAACGCCAATATCGACGACCATGCGGGCACGTACACCGTCAGGGTGAGTCATCCGAGTCTGGATGAGCCCCTGGAATTCGACGTTGTGGTCCGGGTGACGGAAGCGGGCGTCCCGGCCGCGGGCGTGGCGGGATTGCTTGCCGCGGGTGGTTTGATTGTGTTGGCGGGTGTGGCCCGGACAGGGCGCAAGCGCCACTGAGCGCGCACTGAGCATCCGCTCTTCGTGAAGCGAGAATAAGGTCCGGTTCCCCGTGTTCATTCGCACGGGCGCCCGGGCCTTATTCTCTTCCGGCCCCCATTGGAAGCTTGGCGTGGCTGGTTTGACACCACTAGGGGAACGTGTTACTCTCGATCAAGGAAGCATTTAACGGAAATTCCATCAGGAGGAAATGAGAAATGCGTAATGTTATTGTGTTGGTAGCTTTTGCTCTTGCCGCGGCAGGTATGATGTTGGGCTGTGGCGAGGGAGGCCGGGAGGTCGAGATCGAGCTGGATCCCCAGTTCCACGACCAGCAGCCGCGTCAACTTGACCCCGACGAGGAACGTATGTGGCGTGAGCAGCAACAAGAGATGCAAGACATGGAGATGATGCGGTGATGTGTGCTGAGAGAACGCTGAACGCCCGATAGGCAACCGCGCGGCGTCCAGCCCTATCGCGCCGCCACAAATGAGTATGGAGAAAGCGACCCTGCTTCCTACTCGTTTGTGGCGGTGTGTTTCACGGCGCCGCTATTCGCGAAACGACAGGATGCCGCGCCAGCGCGCCCACATTTTCTTGGCGATGTTCGCGGCATAGGCGCCTTCCGGAAGCGGGTCCGCCGTCAGCGCTATGAGGGTTACATCGTCGTGCGTGAATTCCGGGGATCCGCCGTGCTGGGCCAAGGCGGAAAGGATGTGGCCCACCAGTTCCTCATCGCTCGCCTCCGCATGAGCGTTCAGAATGGACATCAGGGCCTCGGCGCCGAACAACGCGCCATCCGGGCCCGGTGTTTCGATGACGCCATCGCTGTAGACCAGAAACCGCTCTCCGCCTTCGAGGCGGCGTTTGAGCAAATCGTAGCGCGCCGACTTGCTGACGCCGAGGATGAGGTTGGGGATGGCCCCATCATCGGGAATGGCGTCTTGCTGATCCAGACATGTCCACTGTCCGTCCTTTGGGGCCCACATGAGCCCGGCGGGGTGACCGGCGTTGCACACCGCCAGCTTGCCTCCGGCGGAATCGTAGCTCAGGCAAAAGGCGGTGGCGGCGGTCTCGAATCCACGCTGGGCCATGCGGCGGTTTAGCGACTCGAAGGTGTGAGCCGGATTGTGATGATGAAACTTGTCGCGCAGCAACTCATGCAACCACGCGCTGATCCGGCTCACCTGTTCCCCATGCCCAGCCACGTCCGCCAGGCATGCCCGGCTTATCACCCCGTGGAAGCAGCTCGTGATGTAGTGGACATCGCCTCCCTCCGCGCCGCCGCAAGGTTTGGAATACAGATAGCCTGTCAGCCCGGGCATTTGAATCGTGGCGGCCGCCTCATGGTTGCCTCCCACGATTTCCGAGCAGGCCAACTGCTTCACGGGCGCGGATTCCTGTTGCGTCATGGTCTTTCTTCCCTTCACGCCAGTGACATTTGGCGTTGAAGCGCCTCGCGAAAGCGTTGCAGTCCTTCCGCGGCCGTGGAACAGGCGTCTTCTTGCACAGTGAGATCCACATTGATCCGGTGCGCGCCTAGATGAGCGAACCGGGCCGCTTGAAGGGGCGTGATGGGTCCCACGACCTCGATGCCCGCCTTCAGTTCCAGGTGATCAAGGTTCTGCCGCAGAATACGAACGCGATCGTGGGTTCCCACTGCGACGGGGGAGTCCGGAAAACCCGGATCAGCGGCCAACACTAAGACGCGGTCCGCGTATTCGAGCAGGTATTCCAGCCGAGTCAGGGGGACGCCTGGTTTCAGGGCGGCGCCCGCATGCATGCCCGCCTCCCGGATTCGCGTCAACGACCGGTGAATATGCGTCACGGGCTCGACTTGCACCGTCAAAGTGTGGCAGCCCATTTCCGCGAACCGATCAATGTGGGCATCCGGATCGTTGCACAGGAGATGCACATGCACCGGGCAGTCCCGCCGCTGGGCAATACCCTTGATCAGATGGGGACCATGGCCAACCAAGGGCGCGAAGACGCCATCGGACACCGCGCAATAAAGCTCGGGCGCATCCCCGGCCGCGAGCGCGGAAAGCTCCTCCTCCAACCGCAGGATGTTCAATGAATCGAGACTGAGGCTGAGAGCCACATCGCTGCTCACGAAAACTCCCCCTTCCTTAACGCGGCGCGCCCTCCTCCCCCTCAACGCGCGGCGCGATGATATTGACTGATATTGGGCTGCTTGACGTTGGATAGCCCGGCCGCTATTCCGCCGCGTGAATTGATGAATGGCGCGGCGGGGCTTCTTCCTGAGGTTGCCGGGAGCAAACCGTCTCGCAGGCGTATCCCTTGTGTTCCAGTTCGCAGCACCCCTGGCACACCGCGAATCCGCCCTCCCGCCGCCGGACGCGAAACCGCCGCAACGTGGGACTGTTCCAGATTTCCCGCAAGGTGTTCTCCCGGACATTGCCCACGTTGTGGATGAAGCACGGATACACCCCGCCTTTCGCCCCCACGTAAAGGTTCGTCCACACGGAGCGGCACTCGTAGTTCGTGAGATCGTAGCCGGTTTCGTGGTAGGTGAGCAACTCCTCGTACGGAGTCCGGGGCAGACGCAACTCAATCCCCGCCGCTTCGGCTTCGCGCATGGTTTCCCGGAGCACCTCGTCCAGACGCTTGGTGTCGATGGTGGGCATCGCCAATTGGCTCTGGCTGAAGGAAGCGGGATCCGCATGGCCAAGCTCGGGCAAATCGTGGGCCCGCATTTCGGTGAGCAGATTCAACACCTCCGCTCCGGCTTCCGCCGCGACGCGGGGCATTTCGGGCAGAACCTCTAGGTTGTCCTTGAGGATTACCGTATTGATGTGAATCAACGGGCAACGCTTGCCCATTTCCCGCCGCGTTTCGGCGAGGATCTTGATGCCTTTCATGCTCTTGTCGAAGGCGCCGCGTTGACTGCGGATGGTGTCGTGAACCTCTCGCGTTCCGTCAATGGAAATGCCCGCGAAGTTGAGGCCCTTGCCGCCCAAACGCTTGGGGGCCAGCTCCACGCAATGGCGCGCGCGCTGCTCGGTTAGCATCGTCGCGTTCGAGATGATGTGCACTCGCCGCTTGGCGCATGCATGGTCCAGGATGGTCCCGAAATCCTTGCGGACCCACACCTCGCCGCCCGTGAACGTAATCAAGCTCCAGCGGCCGGTCTGATCAATGACGTTGAGCCATTCATCCGTGGTCAGCTCACCCTCGGCCTGCACCTTGGTGGGCGTGTTCTCAAGCCAGTTAATGTACTGGCACATCTTGCACCGCAGATTACACCGCCGCGTAACCTCGAAAAAGTAGTGCCAAGCCGGGAACGAACGTCCCGTCCTGGAAAAGCTATAGGGAATGGCGGCATACAACCGGATTACCGACCGGTACAACGCCGTGACGCCGCCATTGGCTTTCTTCGTGCCGAATATCATATATTTACCTTGGTGGCGCTTCAGACGCGCGAGCTGACGCCGCACGCCAAATCCTGCTTAACCGCTTCGCCCGGTCCAGACTTGACCAAGAGCGGAATCGATATATGTCTCCATTCGGGTAACAGACGCCCGCCCGAACCTATTCCATGGCTCCATCATACCGAAATCGGCGCCGAATGTGTAGCAAACGCCCCCGTGAACAAGCGCCGGGTTCGTGTTCTTGACGACCGCCAAGGACATTGCGTATACTACCGCCAGGAGTTTCGAGACGTTCGTCTTCGGGACGAACCGGAACATCTGCGGGGCCGAGGTAGCTCAGTTGGTTAGAGCGCTGGATTGTGGATCCAGAGGTCATGAGTTCAAGTCTCATCCTCGGTACCATTTTTTTGTTTCGCGGTGGGGCCCTTTCTGCCAGCAGACGCAGCGGCGAGTAGCCCGGGACAAGAAGAGATAGCGCGGTCCTAGCGAGCAAGCCTTCCCCCTGGTCCTGAAGGGACCGAAGCGATTCCCGATCGCCGGATAAGGACGCCGCCTCAGGGTATAACATCCCCCTTGATCCCCCTTCTCAAAAGGGGAATTCTCCCTCCGAAGCGGCTACACCAGGTAACTTGTGATTTCACCCAGCCAGGTGATCGCCTTGATTCCCCCTTGGAAAGGGGCGTGGGGGATGTACACGCCTGTGTTGCCTCGCTGGGAACGCACAAGACGAGCGAATAAGGAATGAATCCCGTCATGACCCAAGAAATGACACGGGTTGAGCCGCGCACGTTGAAAGGCTTCCAAGACTTTCTGCCTGCGGATATCTCCCCCCGCCGCCAAGTCCTCGACGCTATCGAGCGGATATTCCGCCTCTACGGGTTCGCGCCGTTGGAAACGCCGGCCCTTGAGGCCCTTGACGCGCTATTGGGCGCGGGCGGCGCGGAAACGAATAAGGAATTGTTCCGCCTGGAGTCGCCCGAACAGGAACCCATCGCCCTCCGGTTCGATCTCACCGTGCCGTTCGCGCGGCTGATGGCGCAGTATCCGGCCGAACTCAAGCCTCCCTTTCGCCGCTACGCCATGGGTCCCGTGTGGCGGGCCGACAAGCCGGGTCCGGGCCGGTTCCGCCAATTCACCCAGTGCGACATCGATATCGCGGGTTCGCGGGATCCCGCGGCGGACGCTGAGATCATCGCCATCATGGGGGCCATCATGACGGAACTAGGCGTGACGGACTACGCCGTGATCCTAAATCACCGCAAACTCATCGACGCCCTCTTGGAAAGCGTGGGGATCACCGAGGAAGCCCGGCAAAAACACGTCTTGCGAATCATCGACAAGCTGCAGAAGGTAGGCGAAGCCAATGTGCGCAGGGAACTCGGCCCCGGCCGGGTGGACGACTCCGGCGATCCTATTCCAGGCGCGGGCTTGGAGGAGGCGACGATTGACGCCATCATGGG
>SKRY01000099.1 GCA_007118235.1 Candidatus Hydrogenedentota bacterium
GCATGTCTTGAAACAATGAGCGCTCAAAATACTGCAAGGCGCTCTCCGTGTCCACGTGGCGCAACGCCTTGTGCGCCACCATGGCCACGTCGGCTGGCGGGGTGTTGAGAGGCAGATAGAAGAACGCCCCTTGCCGGATGCCGCGCAAGGCCGCTTCTATCATGGATATTTCGAAGAGAAGGATGATCTGGGTGTTGGGGCTCTGACGGCGAACGAAAGAGACGAGTTCCACGTCGGTTTCCTTGCATAGCGTGAGGTCGAGGACCATCACGTGAACCGTGCGCCGCTTTACAATCCGCAATACCCCCTTGGCGTCATGGCATCGTTCAACGGCATGCCCATCCAATTCGAGCTGGGCGGCCAATGCCCCGCCATAGCCTACATCGCCTGTTGCGATCAAAATCGTACGCGCCGATTCATTCTGGTGATTGTCTTGCATTCAAACACGCCATGCCTGTGCCGGAGTTTGGTGTGTGTCAAAATGGCGCAGCGCCTTCCGCTTCGGCTGCATTGCTTCATTCCCGATAGGATAGCAAGATGCGGCCGAAACGTCCAGCGGCGGGTATCGGGGCGCGAGATCGGCGCCGAAGAAAAGCGAGCCCGGACCAGAGGGACCTTGATCCGGGCTCGCTTCACGCATTGGTTAGCGTTTAATGGGTGATGAGGCCAAGAACGCCCGTCAGCTACCGGGACCCGGTTCTGGATTCATCTCGTCCCGCTTGTCTTCCACCTCGCGGTATTCCTCCGCGGTGTCAAGCGGTTCCTTCGTCGTGTCTATCACTGGCCACTCGGCGGCATACTTGGTGTTGATGTCGAGGAAGTCCTGCCACTTCTCCGGCAGATCCTCCTCGGGATAGATGGCTTGTACGGGACATTCATCCACGCATGCGCCACAATCGATGCACTCCTCGGGATCGATCACAAGCATGTTTTCGCCCTCGTGGAAGCAATCCACGGGGCACACCGCCACACAGTCGGTGAACTTGCACTTGATGCAGGGTTCCGCAACAACATGGGTCATTGGTTCTGTTCTCCTATCTATTTTGAGCTTAACTAGGCGTGCTTGAGCGACCTCCTTCCCTCCCCGAAACAGTTGGGACGGCGATTGTGTTTCACCCCCAGAGGGGAAGGGCGCAGGTTTGGAAAAGGCTTACGAAACGGAGCATTGTCTTAGCTACCATCTTGGGCCGCCCCAAGTCAAGAGAAATTCTGGGGCTCCAAGGTTAACATGCGAATCACGTCCGCGTGTGCGGGAAACCCTTCCAGCATCTCGTCCCGGTTCGCCAAGGTGAAATCCTCGAACGCGAACCCGGGCGAACACGTGCACGCCACGAGGCTGAAGGCCCCCGGCCGGGCGTCATCCACCGTCGCGCCAAACCAGACACCGCTCGGAACGACGGTGTGAAATAGGTGTCCATGTTCCGCGTGAGGTCCGACTTGCGCCGTCACGTACCCGTTCGGGGAACGGAGCTGGTGCAGTGTCAGGGAACTTCCCGTGTAGAAGTGCCACATCTCCTCCGCCCGCAGCCGGTGAAGTTGTGAAATTTGCCCGGCCTTGAGCAAGAAGTAGATCGTTGTGGTTAGATGGCGCGGGCCCCCGAAACCGGGCGGATGGACGGTGACCGGAGAACGATGCGTTTCGCGGAAATACCCGCCCTCGGGATGCGGTTCCAGGCCCAGGTGGTCAATCCAGAAGTCAGCGCTGTGTTGCATGGGCGAATCTCTAGCTTCGTCCAGTGTTCCGTGCGGTTCCATCAGATATCCAAACCATTGCTCCGGACTTCGCGACGCCTAGCATACCCGTCACAACGGCCGAGGGCAACTATCGGGATTGACGGGGCTGGCCGCATACTGGTAGGTTTAACGCGTTTGTCCGCTGGGAACGGCCCACGGAGCGGAGTTTCCCCGTGAACGGGGATGTCGCAGTCAACGATTAGGAAACCCATGGAAGATACCCTTACCCTTCTCCTTCAGGGCGGCTGGCTCATGATCCCCATCGGGCTGTGCTCGTTGCTGGCCGCCGCCATCATCATTGAACGCTTCATCGCACTGCGCCGGCGCGCCATCATCGACCCCGCCGTTGTGCGGACGGTCGAGGCCTACGACGGCCGGGGCGAACCCGCCGAGCCCCTTGAGATGTGCCGGAAATCGCGCTCGCCCTATGCCCGCATCATCGAAGAGACCATCAAGGCGCGCCATCTGGACCGGCCGCAAATCATTGAAACCATGCACGCTATCGGCCGCACGCAAGTCGGCGCCCTGCAACGCGGTCTCACTGTGCTCGAGATCATCGCTGGCATCAGCCCGCTCATGGGGTTGCTAGGCACCGTGCTTGGGATGGTCTCGGTGTTCAACGCCATCGCCGCCGAAGGCATTGGAGACCCCCAAGTGTTGTCGAGCGGGATCAGCCAAGCGCTGGTAACCACCGTCGCGGGACTCTCCGTCGCCATCCCCGCCTTGGCGGCCCATAGCTGGTTCAACCGCCAAGTCGAGGAATTCGCCACCGAGATGCAGGAACGGGCCACGGCCCTCATCGCCCGGTTTCATCAAGACGGAGATGGCGAAGGTCAGCGCATTTGACCTTGATCCATCCCTGCTTCGACACTTGCGATTCCAAACGTGCGCCCCGGCCGCTGGCGGTTTGGGCCGGAGCGCCATGGCGGGCGCGCTCGCATTGCTCGGCGGCGTGTATGGCCTTCGCCGGCGGATGCGCCGTTAGCCGTTCACGAACAACGCCAAACCTGAACAACTAAATCGCTGGGCCGGGGGCGTCGCTACCCGGCCCAGCGATTTTCGTGGTGTGCCGTTGCCGTTCGATCCACCCTCCCAGGGCCGATATTTACGAACTCTTTTCTTGGGTCTCCTCGGTCCGCGCCGTGCTGTTCACCACCGGCCGGCGCTGGGGCGACACCAGGGTCATGTTCTTGGCTTGCATCCCATCCTCACCGTTCTCCGCGTGCGCGAGGTCGAATTCGAGAATGATATTGCGGCTGGGCAGTTCCCTATAATTGACCTCGGACGGAAGCTGGGAGTCGTGAAAGAACACTGCCTCGTATGGCGAACCCGGCTGGCGCGAATCCACCTTCCAGAGGTCGGTGTCAATGACCCGCATGAAGCGCAAGAAGCCAAAGCCTTTTCCGCTGTGCATGTAGCACACGCCCCGGACGCGGGAGCCTATCTCGCCCCACGAGGGGCCAGACTTGGACGCCTGTACGCTGGGGAGAAGATTTGGAATGAGATAGCCCGACATGAACACGTCCGCCTCACGGCGAAGCTCGCCCGACACATTCTCGAAAGCCACGATCTCGACCCGGCATCCCGAGTTCTGCATGGCTTGCACAACGCGCGTGAAATCACCATCACCCGTGGCCAAGAGAACGTTTTCAATGTTCTTGGACTGAAGAAGGGCGTCCACGGCCATGTCGAGGTCCGCATTCGCCTTCCCGAACCGGTTGCCTTTGTCGTCGATGTACCACTTGACATGTTTTTCAATTACTTTGTAGCCGAAATCACGCAGCATGGAAAAGAAATTGTTCTGGTTTTCGCGATATTCGTGATCCTGTTCCGCCCGATCAAAATCATATGTTACGTACGCGTTCAAGCGGACCGGCTCGGCATCGCCGCGGCACGCGAATTCGCGCAAGACGTCGTATCGCATGCCATATCCCCCATTCCGGGCGATGTTGGCCACGTCCACGTAGACGCCCACTCTGGTGTTGCTTCTCAAGTGTGACATACTTCTCCTCGTTTGTGTTGGCTATAATAGTGCAAGGAGTCCCCCACACGCCCATAAGCAACGGTAAAAACAGCCTTTGCAGGGGCGAGCCTTGATTATACCGTAAAGCCAGACGCGGCCGCACGAAAGCGGCGGGATCCACCGGAAGAACGGCGTGTGGAACGGTTTTGTCCGGAAAATGCGCGGTGTCGCTGTTGCTGGCCAGGGAGCAAGCCCCATGGTTCAAAGCCATCTCGTTGTTGTCACGGGCCCTTTGCAGGGCCAAGCATTCCCTATAAGCGGCTCGGTCTCCATCGGCCGAAGTCCAGAAAACGATCTGCAACTGAACGACCTCCAGGTTTCCCGGCATCACGCCATGCTGCGCCGGACCGAGGGGGGCGTCTATCTTCGCGACCTTGACAGTGGCAATGGCGTCTACGTAAACGAGCGCCGGATCAAGGAATGCAAGCTCACGGATGGCGACATCATCGCCGTGGGGCCGGTGCGATTGCGCTACGTGAGACTGGCGGGATCCCGGCTCTCGGATAACGCGAGCAGCGTACGCTTCATGAGCAATCCCGGGGGAGAAGTCCAAGCCGAGGCGGCCCGGAACGTGTTTGACACGTTCTTTCAAAGGGCCGAACAAGAAGCGCCAAAGGGCGGCAGCGGCGAATTCAAGGCCATTCAGGCCCGGTTGGCGGCGGTGTACCGCGCCAATCAGATCATCGCGAGCGAGCAAGATCTTGGCCGTCTCTTCGAACGGGTGCTCGACCAAGTCTTCGCACTTACACCCGCGCATAACGGTGGAATCCTTCTGAAACGCGGCGAGCCGGGCGAATTGGTCACGGAATACGCGCGCTCTGGCGAAGGCCAGGATGAGGTGTGTATCAGTTCGACCATCGTGGACCGGGCCTTTCGCAACGGTGAGGCGATCATCACTTACAACGCGGTGGATGACAGCCGCTTCGAGAGCGGCTCAAGCATTATTTCCTATAATATTGCATCCGCGATGTGCGCGCCCCTGAGTCATCAAGGGGAAACGCTGGGTGTGATTTATGTGGACACACGCGGCGCCCCCGGGGCCTTCTCCCAAGGCGATCTGGAGCTTTTGGTCGCCTTGGCCGGGCCCGCCGCCATCGCGATCAAGAACGCCCAATATGTGGCCCAGCTCGAACAGGCGTACCACGACACCCTCACCGGCCTGGCCAACGCCATTGAGTTGCGGGACCACTACACCGTGGGCCATACATGGCGCGTGACGAATATCGCCATCGAAATGGCGCGCGCCCTTGGCTGGGACGAGGAACGGCTCCGGCTGTGTCAGATGGGCGGCATCCTTCACGACGTCGGCAAGATAGCCATAGACGACGCCATCCTGCGCAAGCCCGGCCCGCTGACGGACGAGGAGTTCGAGAAGATGAAGCAGCATCCCGAGCGCGGGGCGCGCATGATGCAAGACATCGATTTCCTGCTCCCGCTGATTCCCTTCGCGCTGCATCACCACGAGCGTTACGACGGGACAGGCTATCCCGGCGGTTTGGCCGCCGAGGACATTCCCATCGAGGGGAGGCTGCTCGCCGTGGCCGATGCCTTCGACGCCATGACAAGCCACCGTCCCTACCGCGGCGCCCTGGAGCCTGCCGACGCCATTCGGCGCATAGAAGAAGGCAAGGGCACGCAGTTCGACCCCGAATGCGCCGACGCGTTTCTCAAATGCTACCGGGAAGGCCGAATCGCCCACATCCTTCAGGATTACCACCGGAGTTCGCGTAGTATCGCTTGCCCCTTCTGTTCCACACACCTCCCCGTGTCCAAGGAGACATCCGTTGGGGATCGCTTGACCTGCACGGTGTGTCATCGCCCCATCCGCCTGTGCGAACGGGATGGGGTTTGGTGCGGCGAGCTTATCAGCGCCGCCGGGGCGGGCCAGGTTCAGCCGTTCCCCAAACCGGGGGGCTGATTCGCATACCGGGTCC